>JAPHEE010000007.1:48336-65795 GCA_029259545.1 Candidatus Alkanophaga volatiphilum | reverse complement strand
AATCAAACAAAGGGCAGTTGTCGAGGAAGTTGATCCTAGGGGCACCTCGAAAACCTGCTCTCGATGCGGGTTCGTGGCTAAAGACCTGAGAGGGCAGGTTTTCAAGTGTCCCAAGTGCGGCTTGGTCGTTGATAGGCAGAAGAACGCGTGCGTGAACATTTATCTTAGGATGAAGGGCTTTCCCCACAGCTGTGATTGGTGGGAGAGGAACGTCAAACCCCTCCTGAACCACGAGCTGTGGGTGGGGGTCGCCCTGATGGGGCGGACGCCGATGATATGGTCTCCGATGAAAGGAGGCTTGAAGGCATGAAGTCTAAGGGTTTGGTAGACCAAAGATTATCAATACCTACGAAGGTCTACCAAACCTGAACCCCGAATATCAAGATGCGGCTGCGAAGTTCAAGACCTTCGCCTTCATAGTAGCTAAATCCAAGAGCGTCGCGCGGCATGGCACCGGCTCTATGTTCCTTTTTTTCTGGTATTTTGTCTGTGCCTGCCACGTCCCCGAGTTGACGAGCAAAACGCCTCTGTATCTCGCAACGCCGACAGTATGTGAGTGCCCGCAGTGCAGCACGTCCGGCACTTCCTCGATGACCGCATGGTCTTCACCTTGTGGGGCTATCGGAACGCTCTTCCCGTATATTGGAGCCAGATGCCTCCGTTTCAGCAGCTCCACCATAAGCTTCAGCGGCTCTCCATAGCTCAGCCCCGGGATCTCGCCGATGAGGTCGTCAAAAGATTGCCCGTGATACACGATGACACGTCTGCCCGCGATTTCGAAAGCGGCAGGGCTGCTGACGAAATGCACGTTTTTCGGGAAAATCTCAGCAATTTCGCTCACACTCGAAAGGGGGGGTTGCGGCTCTGCCTGACGGACCGCGTCGTGGTTCCCAGGTGAGATTATTATGTGAACGTGGCGGATTTCCCGAAGATACGCGGCGGCGAACTCGTACTGCTCGTAAATGTCCCTTATCAGAAGCTCCTCCTCCTGCCCCGGGTACACACCAATACCGTCCACGATATCGCCAGCGATGACTACATAGCCAACGTCAGTACGCTGCTTTAACCAATCTATAAAACGGTTCCAAGGTTCCTCTAAAAACTGCTTGCTACCGAAGTGCGTGTCCGAAATGAATACCGCACTGCACTTTTTCGCCGCCCTAACTTCTTCCTTTCTGTAAAGAGGGACTTCAGGATGGACAAGCCTTTCGGCAATGAGGTATTTACGGTCTTTGCTCAGGCGTCCAGCGACGCCAACGACCTCGTCGAGCAAGAGATTCACATCCCCCCGAAAGACTACAGGCATAGTACCGGTGGGGTCTTCAAGTTCGGCGATGATGCTGCCCCTTCGAGTCTTCGTTATTGAGGAAACGATGCCGATGACTGCGACCTCGGAGTCGCCACTCTTAGCCCACTTTATCGGTCTCGCATTTATCCTCGTCTTTATCATCCTACTTATCTTGTTGTATCTATCGAGAAAGAGCTGTTGAAGTAGTGTTTGCGGCTGCTGCGGCTGGCGAGCGCCACTATTATAAGACTTTAGGATTCTAGGCGGCGGTACAGTTTTCCTCGGCTCTTTTGCATGGAGTAATTCGCTTAAAAGCCTCTCCACGTGGGACTTTTCAACGACGAGCACGGAGTCGCCAAAAACCTCACGCAACCCCTCCACAAGCTCCTGTAGCGAGCCTTTATAGCGTTTCAGCAAACGTATTACCTCGGGATGTATTTGATAGCCAGCGTCTGCGAAGAGACGCACGATTTCAGCTTCATCCCTCAGCTCGCTCAGAGCCATTTTTCTATTCTCGCTTCTAAGTGCCGCTTTGGGAGCGCTCCGATGATCTGGTCGACGAGTCTACCATCCTTGTAAATACAAAGCGTGGGAATTGCCATGATCCCGAGCGCTGAGGCGGTCCGCACGTTTTCATCGGTATTCAGCTTCCCGAAGACAACGCGCCCGGCGTACTTCTTCGCAAGCTCTTCTATTATTGGCGCTATCATTCGGCACGGCGGACACCACGGCGCCCAGAAATCCACGACGACGAGCGGGTATTTCCGTATGATCTCCTCGAAGTTCTCGTCCGTCACGACTAATGGATGATCTATCTCTTGCATCCTCATCCTCTCCTTAATCTTTTCCTCCAACTCTTTCTGTTTCTTCATCCTGATCCTTTTTAATTCTTCTTCCTCACCCATTCCCCCTCCCCCAGCAATTCTAATAGCTGTTTCAGGATTGCAGCAGTTGCGCCCCAAATTTCCTCGCCGTCGTATACCCATCTATCGCCCTTGAAGTTACGCTCATCGAGGAGCTCCGAGAGCGGCACCGCAAAAACCTTCGCCACCTCATGAGTGTTTGCTTTAAACTCATAGGGATATGGTATTAACGCCACGAAGGGCGTGATTATGTACCTCGAACTTAACGTCTTCACATCGTCGAGCGCCCCGAGAATGATGACGTCGCTGGGCTTCAATCCTATTTCTTCTTCACACTCTCTCAGCGCTGTCGTCAGCAAGTCGCCGTTGCCCGCCTCATAGGCGCCTCCCGGAAACGAAACTTGCCCCTTGTGGTGCTGTACCTTGTCTGTCCTCTTCGTAAAAACTATATGGTATTCTCCGTCCTTTTTGAAGATCGGAATCAGAACTGCCGCCTTCGAAAACCCTTCGTTGTCAAGCGTTTTCCTGCGTCTCCTGGAAAGAGCTTCCTTTAAACCCTCCACCATCTACTCCTTAGGGTACCTTTTAACTTTAACTTTTACTGTTACGACGCTCCGTTCATGGGGCGTCGCAAGCTTACTATGATGTTGTCTACTCAAAGAGCTTGGAGTCCGACGATCAGAAATGAAGTCGATAAGCAGATTCCCTTTGAGCCTGAAAAGTGACAATTCACGAGTATTCCCACATACGTATTCTCAAACCCCTACTGTCATGTAAGCCTTTCGCACGCCCGTTCATCTTAGAACGACGCCGTTGCACAGCTTTTGTATATGCTTCGAGAGTCGCCTCTGCAATTTTGTTCCAACTGAGAGATAACGCTTTCTTATATCCCGCCCTCACTCTCCTCGCATTCTCGCCGCCAGCGTCAGTCAGGACATCTATAATCGCATCTGCAAGCTTATCCGTCGGGCGGCACTTTCAACCCCTCTTTCTCACCTATTATCTCCGACAGTCCACCGACCGCAGAGGCGACGAGAGGGGTCTTGGCTGCCATCGCCTCCAAAGCAACGATGCCAAAAGGCTTATATGGCTACGTCGTCAAGTACTTCGAGCCATTCATCGCCTCCAAAGCAACGATGCCAAAAGGCTCGTACAATGAAGGAATTACAACAACATCAGCGAGCTTGTACAAGGCTCTGACGGTAGGGTCATCAAGATATCCAGCAAATATGACGCGCTCGGACACGTTAAGAAGGGTAGCGTCTCTCAAGCTGCCGCATGGGGCCCTCTCCGACTATTAAAAGCGTTGCATCCGGCACTTCCTTCAATACCTTAGGCATCGCCCCTATTAGAACATTTACACCTTTCTGATAAACCAATCTCCCGACAAAGAGGATGAACTTGCTCGAATTAGAAATTGCTCTTCTTATCCCATCGTCCGCCGCGAAATCGAATTTTTTCACGTCTATTCCATTAGGTATGACTGATATTCTAGAGCTTTTCACATTAAAAAGACGTATGACTTCCTGTTTCATGCTATCGCTGCACACGATGACGTGATCGGAGAGTCTTGCGAGCGCTTCTTCCTTATAATGAATCTGCATCTGGAAGCCGTCTTTTATGCCGCCACCTCTGCCAAACTCAGTGCTGTGCATCGTTGAGACCAAGGGCTTACGGAGCCTCGAGCGCAGCTCTAAAGCCGCGTCGCAAACCATCCAATCGTGCGCATGCAACAGGTCAAAATCCATCTGCGATGCGACTTCCACCATTTTCAGATTCATGAGCCATATGAAATCGGCATTGAAATCCATGGCAATCCTGTGCAAGTGCACGCCTGGGGCGTTACAACAACTTTTATACGGCATCATGCTTTTCAGCTCCGGCGTGACCACGTGCACCTCGACGCCCTTCCTCGCTAAAGCCTTCGAAAGCTCGTAAACATGCTCCGCTATCCCTCCTATTTTCAAGGGTGGGAACTCCCAAGAGAGCATCATGACACGCATTTTGTATAAACCTCCAAGGTTCATTTGATGAGGATATGCAAGGGTGTTTATTTGCTTAAGGTTGGCGAGCTGGAAAGGGATGGGGATCTGATAAAAAGGGCGTCATCCTCGGTGGTATTCATAGAAGATGTGCGAACGCTCGTAGATTCTGGATTCAAGAGCGATTGCCGGGCGATAATATTAGCACTTGAAAGGCTTGGTTTCTCGCCGAAGGACGTAGAAGCGATAATAAACACGCACCTCCATCGAGACCATACGGGCTGCAACGAACTCTTCCGCTGCGAGAAGTATGCGCACGAGCTTCAGATAGAGGCAGCGGGCGTCCAGAGCACATATCTGCCATATGAAGAGTTTTTTAGGAGTTTCAATGCTCGCGGCATTGAAATAATCGAAACGCCCGGGCACTGCTTTGGACATATTTCGGTTGTCGTCCATGCTGATAAAAGGGTGGTGGTGGCGGGCGATGCCGTCCCCCGCAGAGGAAACTTGCTCCAAGACGTGCCGCCAAGGCTCCACGTCGACAGAAAAGCCGCAATGCGAAGCATCAAGATGATTAAGGAAATTGCAGATATCGTCGTTCCGGGACATGATACGCCTCTAACCCTAAGGCATTAAAAGCAAGGCATACCAACCCTCGCTGAAGCCCATGCGGCGCAACGCCTTAACGTCTACAACCTGACGCCCATCCACAACGATCTTGTTCCGCATTCTCCTGCCGAGGCTGCTCCAATCCAACCTTTTGAACTCTTGGTGGTCGGCGGCGATCAGTACGGCGTCGCCGTCGAAGGCGTCGGGCGGCATGTATCTTGCTCTTGCGCATCTCTCCACTTCTTCTTTCCCCAGGGTCGTATGCATACACGTCCACGCCTTCTTCGTTCAATAACTCCACGATCTTCAACGCCGGGCTGTATCTCGTCTCTCTTACGCCCCCTCGGAACGTCAATCCGAGCACGAGCACCCTCGGTCTCTTGACACCCGTCGAGCGCAGCATTTTCATGAGCGTGCTCACGACGTGTTGCGGCATGCTGTCGTTTATCCTCCGAGAAAGTTCGAGAAGGCTCGTGTCGCTTCTTACGGCATAATGAAGTACGGATAGACGGGGATGCAATGCCCGCCGACACCGCAACCCGGCATGTGCAGATGGGGGTATGGCTGCGTGTTCGCAACGCTGAAAACTTCGACGGCGTCGATGCCGAGCATACGAGTGCCAATTGGCTCGCAAGTGCGATGTTCACATCCCTGTAAATGCCCTCAAAAACCTTTACAGCCTCAGCGGTCGTCGCATTACTTACGGGTATCACGCCTTTTTTGTTAATGACCTTGTAGAGAGCTGCAGCGGTACGAGTGCTCAGCTCATCGACGCCGCCCACGACCTTCGGGTACGCCCCTTGTCTTTTATTGCTCTTCCTGAGGCGACACGCTCTGGACAATGTGCGACGCCGTTTTCTATTTCCTCCTCACCTGTTCTACTAGCTTTCAGGAAAAGGGAGGTGAAGAAAAAGGAGGTATAAAGATTGTGACAACGCTGGCGCTGAGCTACGTGGACCTGCTAGCCACGGTGAGTTGCGCAAATGACGTGATAAGCGTTGAAAACTTCCACTATACGAGCATCCCAGAATTCACGATAGTAGCAGCGCCCATGGGCGCAGTTCTGGGCTTCGTGTATGCGCTCAGAAGGAGGCGTAAATAGGTTTGGGTCCTTTTATTTTTCCATTATTTTTCCATGGGTAAGTCAACCCTCTTGGGCTTGTAGACGCCCAAATGGCATTCTGAAAGCGTGACTGAGTAGTTTCCAGAGCTCGTGACGCGGTAGTGAGTATGGTTGTCGAGCGGCATGCTGCACGTGCGGAGGCTTCCAAAAGGCCGTTGTGAAGGAATAAGGTGTAACGAGGGTGACATTAACCGGGCGGAATTGGGCTAAAGGTTTATAAGGTATCATGCAGTCTTTAGGGAGAGATGAAGGAGATAGAGGTGCACGAGTTAAAAAAGGTGAAGCTAAGGAGCCCTGTGATGATAGAGGGGTTGCCGGGCGTGGGTAACGTCGGGAAGCTTGTGGCTGAGCATCTCGTGCGGGAATTAAAGGCTGAGAAGATCATAGACATATACTCGTATCACTTTCCGCCACAGGTTTTTGTTGAGAAGAACGGGCTTGTGCGGCTCGTGCGTAATGAGATTTATGCGTGGCAGTCGGATAAGCTTGACCTTCTGATTCTTGTCGGCGATTACCAGAGCGTTACGAATGAGGGGCACTACAAGCTAGCAGAGACCTTCCTTGATATCGCTGAGAAGTACGGTGTTTCAAAGCTCTTCACGCTCGGCGGCTACGGCGTCGGGCACTTCGTGGAGAAGCAACGGGTCATCGGCGCAGCGAACGATGAGAGCTTGGTGGAAGAGATGAAGAAGTATGGAGTGGAGTTCAGAGAAGAAGAGCCAGGAGGGGGCATCATCGGCGCCGCCGGCCTTTTGCTGGGTCTGGGCAAGATGCGAGGTATAAAAGCGGTCTGCTTGATGGGAGTGACTTCTGGCTACCTAGTAGACCCCAAGAGCGCGCAGGCGGTTCTTAAAGTCTTGTGCAACGCTCTTGGCTTACAAGTGGATATGCGGGCGCTCGAAGAGCGAGCGAGGGAAATGGAGAGGGTTATCGAGAGACTGAAAGAGATAGAAAGGGCGCAAGCTACCGAACTTTCTGAGGAACTGAAGTACATAAGGTAGAAGACCAACCAATTAACACACAAACGCTACTTGCCCAAAACATGTTTGGCTTATGAAGGTAGTAATGAGCGTAGCCGGCTCCGACAGCAGCGGGGGTGCCGGTGTGCAAGCCGACCTTCGGACGTTTGCAGCACTTGGTGTTTACGGCGCAGCCGTCGTGACATCAGTGACGGCGCAGAACTCTGAGGGCGTACGATGTAGAAGGGACATGAGCCCAGAGCTCGTGCGGGCGCAGATCGAGGCGGTCGTCGAGGATATAGGGGTGGATTTTGCAAAAACCGGCATGCTCGCATCCTCGACGATCGTAGAATGTGTTGCAGAGGTGTTGCACCGCTATGACATACCGTTCGTCCTCGATCCCGTGCTTGAAGCCGGCGCCGGCGGAAAGCTTCTTGACGAGGACGCTTTGCCAACGCTCATCGAGAGACTCTTGCCGCTAGCCGTTGTGACAACACCAAACGTTGCAGAGGCGAGTATCATCTCAGGTATTGATGTGAAAGACGAAAAAAGCCTGCGGGAGGCGGCGCTTCGCATTCACGAGCTGGGCGTCGAAGCCGTCGTGATAACAGGCGGACACTTCGAGCGCAAAGGTATCGACCTGCTCTACGACGGCGAGTTTTTAGAGCTGCAAAGCTATGTCGTACAAACGGACGGACAAATACATGGAGCGGGCTGTACGTTCTCGGCGGCGCTCGCTGCAGAACTTGCAAAGGGGCAGAGCTTACGAGAAGCCGCAGTAACTGCAAAAAAATTCGTCACCGCGGCAATTTCAGGTGGCGCTCGAACACAACGCATTGGCAAACGTAAGATGGTCGTTGCGGACCAACTCTTCACGCTGCGTAAAGCAGAAAGCAAGCTCGAAGCTATTGAAAACGTCAAAGCTGCCGTGAGGATGCTGCAGCGCAATAAAAGTTTCATCGAACTTATACCAGAGGTCGGCACAAATGTAGGAATGGCAGCCGTCCATGCTGAGAACTCAGCGGACGTCGCTGCGGTCTGCGGGAGGATAAGAAAGTGCGGCGACGAGATAAAAGCAGGTTGCGTAGAGCTCGGCGCGAGCGAGCACATCGCAAGAGCCATACTGGCAGCAATGGAATTCGACGCAGAAGTCAGGGCAGCGATGAACGTCCGCCTCTCGCAAGAGATCTTGGGAGTATGCCAGCAGCTTCATCTGGATCTCGCCAGCTTTTCGAGGGCGGAGGAGCCTGCGGGCGTGAAAACTCTCGACTGGGGCGTCAGAGATGCCGCTCGACGCTGGCTTGCGTCGCAGCCAGAGCCGCGAACACGTAAGTTCCCCGATGCCATTTACGACTGGGGTGCCGAGGGCAAAGAGCCAATGCTGCGACTTTTCGGACGAAATGCTGTCGAGGTGGCGAGGAAAGCCCTGATGATCTCTGAAAAACTCGTTCAACTGGAAAGCATGTGATCGCGTACGAAACGGCATCATTTTTAACCGTTCGTCCGAGCACGGAGTTCAAACAACCGATCGATCCATCTTAATGGACGAGCGCAAAGGCAAACGTAAAGCCTTATATAAGTGGAAGTTTAACGAAGAGGGGGATGGAAGCTAGAGACATTTTGTTTTCGGCGGTGATGATCGCTTCGGTGTTCGTGCTCACGTACAGGTTGCTTTCGAAGTACCACGACAAGGACGCCGTCGTCATACTTTCAGCGATGATCCTCATAGCGATGTTAGCGCTGATGCTTCTGAGCATAAGCACGCAGCTAAGAAAAATGGAAGAAGCAATGAGCGCAAAGGAGCGCTCGCTGAGAACCAGCATAAGGAGCGTCGAAGAAAGTGTCGAGAGGCGAATGGACGCCGTTATCGAAAGAGTGAACAGGGCGGTGGAGAGGATAGAAAAGGAGGGAAGGTTCTACCGCTGACGAGGTTAGAGCTTTGCTCTCGCATCTTCGGCGGCTTGCGTGATGTGGTAAAAAGCAGGAGGTGCTGTTAAAAGCGGGTGCGTGCCCACCTGTGCGGTCGCAACTTCGTCTACCGTCATCTTTTTCCTTATCATAGTTGCTATGATGTTTGCAATCTCGCCGACCACATAGCTGCCGCTCAGCTGCCCGCCTATGAGCGTTTCGGTCTTTGCATCAAACATCAGCTTCATCTTTATCCTTCGTATCCCCGGCATCGTCGGCGGGTGCTTGTCTGGGATTTCAACGCTGCCCACCACATACCTTATGCCCTCCGCCCTCGCCACTCGCTCCGTCAACCCGGAAGCCGCCAGCGCCAAGTCCCCTACCGCCGTCGAAAACGTCCCTATGACGCCCTCGTTCCTCCTGCGAGGCTCGAAGAGGTTGGCACCTGCGATCCTAGCTTCATAAGAGCCCACGGGTGCAAGCATTATCATCGAGGGCTTCTTAGTAAAGAAAGAGCGTTTAAATGCACAGTCTCCAACTGCGAATATATCTTCGTCGCTCGTCCTTTGATATTCATCAACGACGACGCCGTAACGCTCATCCACTTCGAGTCCGGCGTCCGTTGCAAGACTGACTTCTTTCTTCAAACCAACGGCTACGACGACGACATCAGCGTCCAGAACGTCGCCGCCGTCGAGCCTTACGCCCCTAACCCTGCCCTCCCCATCTCCCAAGATGCTTTCGACCTTACAGCCCGTGAAAATCTTTATGCCACGCTCCCGCAGCTTCGTCTCCGCAAGCTCGCAGAATTCGTCGTCGAAAGCCGCTTGCAGGCAATGCGGCATGAGTTCTACGATCGAGACCTCCAAGCCCCGTTTACGCAGCTCGTCGCCGAGCTCCACGCCTATAAAACCTCCGCCTATTATCACAACTTTTTTCTTCCCGCCTAATGCCTCTAGGAATCTCCTTATATACTCGTAATCCTTTTCCACGAAGAAGACGTTCTTAAGGTCTATGCCCTCGATAGGCGGCTTTATGGAGGAAGAGCCCGTTGCAAGCACGAGCTTGTCATAGGGTATTTCCCTGCCGCTTGCTGTCCTCACGACTTTACGCTCTCGATTTATTTTCGTCGCCTCGTCGATGACAAGGGACACGCCCCGCTTCTCGTAACGCTCGTTGGAGAAGACGTTGTCATCCACGCCTTTCAGCGTCCCGAAGACGTAGGGTATGCCGCACGGCACCAGCGTCTTCTCCTCCCTTTTTATCAGGGTCACGGAGGCGTCCTTGTAGAAGGCTTTAGCCGTGAACGCCGCCGGCGCCCCCGCCGACGAGCCCCCGCCGATGACGACCACTCTCCTCATGCTACTACATAGCTCCAAAAAGTATTAGTGCTCTCACTTTACTACCAAAGGAGGCGAAGGCAAGACCGCAAGGAAGACGGGAGTAGAAATGAACGTCATTATCCTCGATGGCTACGTGGACGAACCAACATGCTTGGGCGTACCCCCATATGTCAGCCCTTACGTGCGTTACGCCGCAGGTGCCGTCCTGAAAACCGCTAAGGAGCATAGCCTAGACCTAAAACTTCTATACTTCACGATCGACCAGTTGCGGGGCGGCGTGGGCTTTAAGGAAATTGTAAAAGCGGATTTGCTTGTGGTCATTTGCGGGACGGCGGTTCCGGGCAAGTATCTAGGGGGGACGCCGGCGTCAGCTTCTGAGATCGTGAGGTTGTTGGGCGGCGTGGAACGCCCCGTCAAGGTATTAGGGGGACCTGCTGCAAAATTCGGCTTCGGGACCTCAGGCGGGCGTCGTGCCGTCGCCGTTCCCGAAGGCGTGTTCGACATCGTTGCGACCGGCGATGTCGAGCTCGTTGTCTCGCAGCTCATCGCAGAGCGGCTGGGCGTGGAGCGGGTGACGCCTGACGAGCGTCGTGAAAACGCCTCGCAAATACGGGATTTTGCCATTTACGGCGCCGAAATAGTGAGGCAGCATCCGAATTTCCCGTACGTCGTTGCGGAGCTTGAGACATATCGGGGGTGCGCCCGCTCGCTCGTTGGCGGCTGCTCCTTCTGCGTAGAGCCTAGCAAGGGGCTGCCGGACTTCCGACCTGTGAAAGACGTCGTCGACGAGGTCGCAGCGCTATACAAAGCAGGTGTGCGGCACTTCCGGCTCGGAAGCCAACCGTGCCTGTTTTCATACATGGCGGAGGGCGTCGGCGAGCTTGAATTTCCTAAGCCCAACCCCGCAGCATTGGAACGCCTCTACAAGGGAATAAGAGCTGTTGCACCGAGACTCAAAACGCTGCACATGGACAACGCGAATCCAGGAACGCTTGCGGCATATCCTGAAGAGTGCTGGAGGATTGCAAAAATCATCGTGAAGTACCACACTGCGGGCGACGTAGCCGCCCTCGGCGTCGAAACTGCCGACCCCGAAGTCGTACGCAGAAATAACTTGAAGGCGATGCCGGAGGACTGCATGAAAGCCATCGAGCTGCTGAACGAGGTCGGCGCTCGGAGGGGCGAAAACGGGCTTCCTGAGCTTTTGCCTGGTGTTAATTTCGTATTCGGGCTGCTTGGCGAGACCAGTAGGACTTACGAGCTCAACTACGAGTTTCTGCGTGCGGTTTTGGAGCGTGGTTTGCTGTTGCGCCGTATAAACCTGCGACAGGTGATGATCTTCCCGACGACACGGATGGCAGAGGTCGGTGATAAGATCATGCGGCGACACAAGCATCTGTTTAAAAGCTTCAAGCGGCGGGTACGTGAGGAGATAGATCGGGAGATGCTGAGGCGGGTCGTGCCCCGTGGCGTCGTTTTGAAAGACGTTCTGACGGAGCTGCACGAGGGCAAGACGACCTTCGGACGGCAGCTCGGCTCCTACCCCATACTCGTGGGCATACCTGGCGTTTACAAGCTGCGCCGCTTCTTCGACGTGAAGGTCGTGGACCACGGCTTCAGGTCAGTTACCGCAGTTCCGTACCCGCTGGACGTGAACACCGCACCAAAAGAGACTTTAATGGCACTACCCGGCATCGGCGAGCGGAGGGCGGCTGCTATAGAGCGGAAAAGACCGTTTAAGAGCATAGATGATTTTGTGAGCGCCTTTGACGACAAAGCCGTAGGTGAAAAGCTGCTGGAATACGTAAGAGTATCCTAAACAACTTTAATTCTGCGCTAATCACTCTTCGGAGGCGTCGCAGTGTCCGCCAGTAGCTCCGAAAGTCTTTTGAAATCTCAACGCTCTAATTAATACCGATAGAGGTAGTGATCAGCGCTGTAGTCAGGCACGACGGCGGTGGCATCGAAGATGTTGAAAGGCTTCTACACGCTTTCAGGGAGATGGTGAACTACGCGATTGAAAGGGGGCTGGAGAAAGGTTATTAGCTCAAAAACTTCATGCCGAATGCTACCGGGTGTTCAGGGAGAAGTACGATTTCCACACGCACTTCTTTCCGCAGGCGTACAGGGTGGCGCAGTCGATCATCAAGAGCTGGAAAGCTGGAGGCGGCGGGAGTGGAGACGGGGACAAAAGCAGACCTGTCATGAGGAAAAAGATCGTGAGGGTTCCGAGGACGGTCTTCAAGATAGATGTTGAGCGGGGCGTCCTGCTCCTCACGATAAGACCGAACGAGCGCGTTGAGATTCCTTTAGAGCTGTCGGATTACCACAGAAAGCTCCTCGCTAGAGGTGATGTGCGAGAGGTGCTTTTGGGGGAGGAGTTCGTCTACATTCCGATAAGAGTTCATGTGGACTTGTCGGAGCCGAAGGCTTTGTTGCGGTGGATGTGAATGAGGACAATGTGACCTATGTTGCTTCTGATGGCAGAGCCGGGAAGATTCCGGCGTTAAGCGTCTGAAAGAAACCTATCACGAGAAGAGGAAAAGAGTGCAGGTGAAAGTCAAAGGGAAGGAGAGGGGAGAGCTTCTGAGGAAGTACGGCTTGAGGGAGAGAAACAGGACGAAGGACATCCTCCAAAAGGTCACGAGGTTCCTCGTTGATAAGTTCAGGGGCTACGCCTTCATTCTTGAGGACTTGAAGAGGCTGAGGAACGCCGCTAACAGAAAAGTGAAGAAGTACAACAAGAAGAGCAAGAAGGTGCAAGAGGTCTCTGTCAGATCAAAGGAGATGAAGCGTCGTCTGAACTCGACGCCCTTCCGCCGCATCCAGAGCTACGTAGAATACAAGGCGTTGCTCAGCGGGAGTCTTGTCCATTATAAATCACCACACAACACATCTAAAATATGCGCCCGATGCGGGGGTCTCGTGAATTCCCTAAGGGCGTGCCCCACCTGCGGACTCGACCGAGACATAAACGCGTGCCTGAACCTCTTGGATGTGGGGAGGTGCGGCGCCCCGAAAGGCTCTCCGTGAGGGCGGGGTGTCGAGGCGTTGAGACCATCAACGCCTGTGAGGTGAACCCGTCCGAGCTGAGGAAGCAATCCGAGGGTCATCCCTTACTGGGATGACTTTCGGAACTGCCGTTAATCCCCGTGCCATCAGAAGCGGTGCCTACGGCGTTACGGGAGTGGGGCGAGCACGGCGTTAGAACGTGATCATCGAGTCCAGCGGTTTCGCCGAAGCCGCAACTACGAACTCGAAAATGAAGTCGTAAACATTGCGAAGCGTTATGGCATGCGAGTCATGGGTCCTAACAGCATAGGCGTCGTAAACACGAGCAACGGGCTCTTCACGCCTTACGTTCCGCTCCTCCCCAAGAGGTAACATTGCGCTCGTCGGGCAAACCGGACTCCTAGCAAGCGTCTTCTTGGACTATTTCAACGAGCGCCGCATTGATACCTCAGCGGCGACCCTGAAACAAAGGTCATCTGCGTGTACATCGAGGGCGTGCGAGACGGGAGGCAGTTTATGACCCTCGCTAAGAAAATATCAAGACAGAAGCCTATAATAGGTGCGGTGTTTGGGCGCAAAGCGACGGCGTCGCACACAAGAACTCTGGCAGGCGATGACAGGATTTACGAGGCGGCATTCAAGCAGTGCGGCATCATTAGAGTCTCGTATTTTGAGGAGCTTTTCGATGTTGCGAGGACGTTTGCATCACAACCGCTGCCAAGAGGGAGAAAAGTTGGAATTATCACAGTAACGGGCGCTGGAGGCGTCACCGCCGCAGATTACTGCTCAGAGTATGGACTGGAGCTACTACCACTCTCGGAAAGGACATTAGATAGAGTGACCTCCGCCCTCGCTTAGCAAGGGGCTTCCCGGAGGAGGTTGGGGAGTGTGGTTTAAACGAGCCGCTCCGCCGGGCGGGTCACGGCAGCCCGCCGCCGGATATGCCCGCAGCTCGTTCCGAACTCACATTAACTTCGGAAAATTAACTGCCTCCAACCTCCTCTACATCCCCGCCCGTCGGACGAGCCTTCTTAGCGACTGGAGGTAAAAAGCGTGTTTCCGAAGTGGGCAAAGCTAGGGAACCGCTGGACGTGTGGGTTGCTGTGGAGAGAGTGGTATGGAACGAACATATGAGACCACGACAAGAGCCCTTCGAAGACGAAAACGTAGATGCGTTAATAGTGGTGGTAGCGGCTGTGAGCTGGGCTGCCAGCGATGTGGAGGTATTTAAAAGCTTAGGGGGAATGTATGGGTCGTGGCAAGCCTTTCCTATTCGTATCACTTCTCGGCGAGTGTCAGACGTTTAAGCAGTGTGTGGAGACGCTTGAGCCTGAGATGCCTGTTTTCAACAGTAGAAAGGGCTGTGCGCGCCCTGTGGCACTCGTAGAATATAAGGAGTATTGTAGATAGCATCGCACCAACCGCCCACAAATTGGAAAGGGCAGCAAATCGCAACGAGCACAATTTTTTTAAGCACCGCCGCGAATGAATGATTTAATGACCACGGTGTATGATGTTCCGCAAGACAAGCTCGTCCAGTTAGCAGCGGAAAAATTAAAAAAGGTAAAAGGGATAGCACCACCTAAATGGGCAGCATTTGTCAAGGGCGGCGTCGCCAACGAGTTGCCACCGCAGCAGGAAGATTGGTGGTGGGTGCGCTGCGCATCGGTGCTCCGCCAAGTCTACTTACATGGCCCGGTAGGCGTCTCCCGCCTCCGTACCTACTACGGTGGAAAGCGACGCAGAGGGGTCAAACCGCCGCATTTCAGAAAAGGTTCCGGGAAAATCGTGAGGGAAGTGCTGCAGCAGCTTGAAAGAGCTGGGCTCGTGATAAAGACCAAAAAGGGCAGGAAAATATCGCCGAAGGGGCAGGCTTTTCTCGACAACGTCGCCCACGAGCTCAAGCTGATGCTCGAATCTGAGGGCGCAAAAACCGCCGAAGAGGTCAAAGCGGTAGCAGGTGAGGCATGATGGCTGACGAAGAGCTTGAGCTATTGCGGAGACAAAGGATGCAACGCCTCCTGCAGGCGCAGATGCAAGCACAAATGGAGGCTCAGAGGGAGGAGGAGGCACGTAGGGAATTCGAAGAGCGGAAACGTCTAATCCTCAGACAGATATTGACATCGAGCGCAAGAGAGCGCCTTAATACAATAAGGATGACACGCCCGGAGCTCGTCGAACAAATAGAAAATCAGTTAGTGCTTCTAGCGCAAAGTGGTAGGATAAAGGGGATGATAAATGACGAGCAGTTGAAGGAAATATTGCGTCAGATAATGCCGAGAAAGCGAGAAATAACTATTAGGAGAATAAGTAAGTGAAAATGGCAAAGTTTGACCTTGAGAAATATAAACCGATTCCTGTGGTTTACGAGCTGAGGTATTCGGTTCTGAAAAGATTAAGAGCTGGAGAGGATGTTTTAAGCCTAATCCCCGACATCGATGGCAGGGAGGAAACGAAAAGAGACGTGATACGTGCCATACTTTCAGGAGCGAGTCCTTTTTTGGTTTCTGAGGAGGGGACGGGTAAGACAAGGCTCGCAAAATCTTTAACGAAGCTCCTTTACAAGGTGCCTGCGATAAAAGGCTGTCCGTATCACGACGACCCGAAGTGGAGCAAGGAGTGGCTCTGTCCTCGCTGCGCAGAAAGCGAGAACCCGGCGGAGGAGTTCGGCATAGAGTTCATATCGCCTGAGGAGAGATTTTCGAGAATTCAAGGCAATGAGTACACAAATTTCGCAAAAGTGCTCGGTGTCAAGGACATTCAGGTGATAAGAGAGGGGAGAAGTCCGACTGACCCCAAAGTGTTTACAGGAACCGGTATATTTAGAGGGAACCGGGGGATTGTCTTCGTGGATGAGCTGCCCGCAATCCCGACTAATGTTCAGGTTCTCTTCCACCCTATTTTAGAGGAAGGTAAAGTGATACTAGAGGAGTTCAACCTTGTGAAGCCTGTGGATATTTTCTTAATTGCAACAGGCAACCCCGAAGGCTTTGCGCACGTTAATAAGATTCCAAGACCGCTATTGGATCGTCTTGAGATGATATACATGGGGCTTCCTGAGGAGGAGGTTGAGAAGGAGATAATGCTAAAGGAGAAGTTCAAAGTAATTCCCGAGTATTACGCTCAGACCGCTGAAAAGGGTGAGGAAAAGGAGATAATCTCTGTGGACGTGCGCGAGTTAGAGAGGGACGTTGCGCTGCCGTGGTGGATAATAGAGGTCATAAAAAAGACGGTGAGTTACACGAGGAAGTGTCCGAACCTCGAACGTGGCGTGAGCATTCGTGGTGGCAAGCGGGCAGTAGATCACACGTATGCAAGTGTGGAGATGCGGTGCGGCGAGGTTGCGAGCTTGCGAGACGCCTGCGACGGGCTCAAGCTCTCGCTGCGCGGCAGGGTCCTAGTCCGCCCCGATTTGATAGATGTGGAAGGAGAGACGCAAAAATCCTTTGAGAAAATAGACCTAATAGTTGAGGATATAATGAAATACGCAATAGGAAGCGTCGGCGCTGAGATTTGGGAGAAGATTCAAGACTTGAGCATGTGGCTGCAAGATGAGATCATTCAAGTTGCGAGGAGTTACACCAAAAGGAGTTTTTCAAGCTTTTTGAGACAGTACGACACTCTTTGTGAGGCGGTACAGCGTCTCAGCTCGTTGGGCTTCGGCAGGGTAAATGAAACGCTCCTCAACGAAAAAGAGCGAGCGCTCATGTATAGAGCTAAGACGCTCGGCGGGCGGCTCGCCGACGAATATGCGTTCTCCGCCGTCGAGTTCATTGCGAATGTTGCCGCCATGCACGGGCTCGTTGAAGAGAGCGAAATTTCAGAGACCTTTTTTGTACCAAGGAGCTTTAAGCTTTAGCCGCCATGCGGCGGTATAAGGTTATAGAGCTTGGCAAAGAGGACGCTGAAGAAATAGAGCAGCTTTTCAAAGAAGTCTGGCCACGGGCTTATGAGTATCCAGAAGGCTGGCGGCGGAAGCGCACGATGACCGCCGAGCAGATAAGAAAGGAAATGGATGAGGGGTATCATTACTTCGGCATCAGAATCGACGGGCGGCTCGTTGGCGTCTACAAAGCAAAAATCACAGAGCGAGGCTGCTTTGGTGAGCAGCAGTCCATACTCCCCGAATTCCGGAACCGCGGCATCGCGTCCGCAATGTATGAGCAGTTTATAGAGTTCGCCCGCCGCAACAAATGTAAAGTGAACTACGTGAACATTCTCGTCGGGCAGAAGTCGGGAGAGCGGCTCGTCCGGAAGTTCGGCTTCCACAAAGTCGGAGAGCCATACGAGCAGTACCCAGGAATGCTCGTTCAAATGTGGGAGCGGGAGGTCGAAGGCGTCGCTGATGAGCCAGAGAAGGGACACCAAGAAG
>JAPHEE010000007.1:39465-47980 GCA_029259545.1 Candidatus Alkanophaga volatiphilum | reverse complement strand
GTGGACGCAAAAACGATAAAGAGCGCGTTTTAGTGACGGTCGCTGCAAACATCATCTCTGATACGCTTAGAAATATCGTAAGAGGCTTTCCGAACTTGGACAGAATTCACCCATTTTACAGAGAGACCTTGAATATATTGATAGGCGTTGATGCCGTGAAGATCTCATTAGCATCACTTGATTGGGCTTCAGACAAAATTAGGTCTTTATCAAAGGAGTATTCGTATAAAATAAAATGGGCGTCCGAGAAAGAGGCTGCAACTCTACGAAAAGAGGCTCTCGGCAGGATGATCTCGATAGTCGAGAGGCTTGACCGCAAATTAAATGTTCTGAAGGATGCAAGGCGGCTATTGCGCCGTTTGCCAGCTGTTGACGGCGAGAAAGAGGCGGCAGCAGTCGTTGCAGGCTATGCGAACGTTGGGAAGTCGAGTTTTGTTGCAAGGGTGAGCACGGCAAAGCCCGAAATTGCAACCTATCCCTTTACGACTAAAAACGTGAGCGTCGGGCACATCTTCGAAGGAGACGAACGATATGTGATCATAGATACTCCCGGACTTCTCGACAGACCGCTCTCCGAGCGTAACAAAATAGAGCTGCAAGCAATTTCTGCATTGAAACACCTAGCGGATGTCATCGTTTTCATCCTCGACCCTTCAGAGACGTGCGGCTATCCTATGGAGCGCCAACTCAGATTGCTGCAGGAGGTGAAAGCGGAATTCAAAGCGCCGATGCTCATCGTTTTGAACAAAATGGATCTCCTTGAAACGCCACTGGGCGCAAGCATAAGAGCGAACGTCGAGAAAATGCGTTCGGAAGTGCCAGAATTTTACGAAGTTTCAACACTCACCGGTAAGAATTTGGACGCTGTAAAGGAAAAACTCTTGGAGATGTTACGAGCTGCGAAGCAAGCCGCTCTGACTGCATAGGCTACCGAAGTTGCGTCATACGTGTCAAAGCTGCTCCATCACGTCCTCTAAATCCATCATACGCTCACAGTACGAACAGCGGAAGCGGAGGCTGCGGCTCTCCCTGTCACCAGCGACGACAACGCTCTCAACGACTTGAAACTTCGAACGCACTGGCTCGTTTGTGTTCGAGATGCAACTCGGATTCGCGCACTTTATCACGCCCTCTATCTCCCTCGGCAGGAAGACCTTATGCTTCTCCACGACCTCATAGTTCCTTATTATGTTTATCGTGGCGTTTGGCGCTATCAACGCAATCTTGTCCACCTCTTCGGGCTTCAGCTCCCTGTTCTCCACTTTTACGATGTCTTTCTTCCCCATTTTCTCGCTTCGAACGTTCATCACAACGCTCACGACCTCCTTCGTTCCAGGCTTTATTTCTAGGATTTTAAGGACGTTTAGGGCTTGTCCCGCCGTTATGTGGTCGATCACGGTGCCGTCCTTTATCGGTTGAACTTTTAATTCACGCTTCATACTTCTCACAGCCTAACCAAGCCCTACGAATATTTTTACGAGTTTTGCAAGCTTAAAGGCTACGGCGTGCATCTCTCCATCGTAAAATTTTGTGGGTACGCTTACTTCTCTCGGCGTCTCGGGCTCATATCTCTTTGAACCTACGACGAAGCTCCATAAACCAAGATACGAAGGGATAGGTGCGACGTAAATCCTCACTATGGGGAAAAACTTAGAAACTCCTGAAAAGGCTCTATGGAGTACATCAGGCTGATGTACTGGCGAACCGCTCTGCGTCACGAACATGCCGTCGTCATTAAGCCTTTCGAACGCCATTCTGTAGAAGGCGTCGGAAAAAAGCTTTTCAGCCTCGCCAATGGGATCTGTGGAGTCCACGATGATCACGTCGAAACGCTCCTCGCAGCTTTTAAGGAAGGTAAAAGCGTCCATGAAAGTGATATCCACGTTTGCGTCGTCTAAGGCGCCGTCATCTATTCTGAAATGATTTTTGCAGGCGTTGACGACAACTTCATCGAGTTCGACGAGCTTTACGGAAACGCCGTGCTTCAGTGCCTCTCTGGCGCAGCCACCGTCGCCCCCGCCGACTATCAGAACGCTCTTCGGGCTTCCGTGCGCTGCGAGCGGCACGTGCGTCAGCATTTCATGGTATATGAACTCGTCAAGCTCGCTCGCTTGAATCTTGCCGTCGAGCGCCAGCACTTTTCCGAAAGTTTCATTTTCGAAAACCTCGACTTGCTGATACCTCGACTTGCTCGCGTACAGCACCTTTGCGACTTTTAGCGTTATTCCTACGCTCCCACTCATGAATTCGGTGAACGTCAGCATCGCCACTATTTCATTCAAACTTACTTAACATAGTAAGGAGGTCGCTTAAATCAAACACAAAACCCTTTTATGGAAGAGATTTTAAGGAAGGTTGCCACCGGTGAGCTAAGTGTCGAAGACGCTGTAAAAAAGCTTAAACTTGACTTCTTACAGCGACTTGGCGATTTTGCGTGTTTAGACGTCGGAAGGGAGCTGCGACGTGGCGTCCCTGAGATAATTTTCGCAGAGGGGAAGCCACCTGCGCTCCTCGCTGAAATCTGTGTGGCGGTCGCCGAGGACAGGGATTATGCGCTCACAACGAGGGTGAACGAAGAGCAGGAAAAGGCGGTGAAGGAGCTCGCTTTAAAGAGGGGTTTTGAGGTCGAGAGCAATGAGCTTGCAAAAACGCTTTTGGTGAAAAAAAAGGATTGGGCGCCAAGGAAGTGCGGGAAGGTGGGCGTACTCAGCGCGGGAACCGCCGACGTGCGTGTTGCGGAGGAGGCGGGCGTCGTCGCAGAAATTATGGGTTGCGAAGTGCTTAAAGCTTACGACGTCGGCATTGCGGGCATCCACAGGCTGAAGGAGCCGCTTGAGAAGTTTTTGAGGGCGGGCGTCGTCGCACTCATAGTGGTCGCAGGCATGGAGGGGGCGCTGCCGTCGGTGGTGGCGAGTCTCGTGGACGTGCCGGTGATAGGGGTGCCGACGTCTGTGGGTTACGGTTTAGGTGGTGATGGACTCGCTGCGCTGCTCTCAATGCTGCAAAGTTGCGCTCTGGGACTAGCGGTCGTGAACATCGACAACGGCGTCGCCGCCGGCGTCTTCGCAGCGCTCATCGCAAGGGTCGCATCGGAAAAGACACGCCATGGGCGTGTATGATGCTATCAGGGCAGGTTTACGGCATCAAACCAAGAACCGCAGATAAAAGTAGAACGTGATCCAAGCGTCGGGTCAATTTTCATCTCTTACTAAAGTTGCCTTCTCAGGGTTTATGCCCCTCCAGACAACTTTGAAGCCTAAGTATCTGAAAGCATTCTCGCTCCTTATTCCATGCTCCCGCAACAGCGCTACTGCCTCCGGATACCTCATGCCACCTCGTAGCTTCCCTTTAAGCTTTTCCAAGAGTGCAACCCTTACAAGTTCGTCACCGAGGAGAACATAGCCCGCTGGCGGCTCTTTATTCAAAATGCTCCTCAGATTCCTCTTACTGATGCCCGTCGCCCGCTCAAGCTCCTCCAAACGCACCACATCATCTTTTAAGCTTGTAGTGATGTTCCTTACGATAGCATGATCATCACGCACCATCTTACGCTCATACTCACGCAGGATGCTCAAAATTTCATTTAGCGGAATTTTCTTTTTGAAATAAACTACAGGCATCTCCACTTCGAACTCTTTGAACGTACATGCCAATTCCTCACTCACCGCCAGTATCATCCGCTCCTTCGCCTCCCGCTCCAGCTCCCGCAGCTTCCTCGCCTTCTTCCTCATGTAATCCTCAGTCCAAAATCCTATTATCTCCAAATAAACCTTCATACCATCTTTTTCAAAGGAGAAATCCGGGATGAAAACAGAATTCCCGCAGACGAGCGCCTCGCTTTCCCTCCGCAGCTTCCAACCCGTGTTCAGCGACGAAAAGCGTCGGGCAAAGCTTTCCTCGGCGGCGCTGTCAAACTCCCTCACCTCTGGCGGTGTCTCTCGATAGTTCAGCGTGGTGGAGTTTATGTAGAAGTCGTAGATACGAGGCGTTCGCCCCTTACGCATCAGGATCCTCGCATGCAGCGCCCAGTCCCCTTCTAAAGGTAAAAGCTTCGCAAACGCCGTTCCATACTTCTCAGTTAGCTTTAAAACAGATGCCGGACCGTCTACGCTTATCTTAATGCCGTTATCCTGCTTTTCCGCTAAATACATGAGTCCAAGACTTTTTACACGCCTCAAAACATCTTTGTAGTTGCTTTTTACGAGTAAGTCCAGACTCACGGCTTTGAACAGCAAAGTTTGCGTTAAGGAGAGGTCGTAGAGCTGTAACAATTTTTCAGGTGTGAGCGTCTCAAAGCTTTCCAGCAGAAGTTCGTCTTCATTATCCGCCCAGAGCGAGCTTTCTACAACTTCCAAAGAAACACCAAGCTCTTCGGCAACCTCGTTCAGGACTTTTATGCGGGAGGCTTCATCCAGCACCGGACCCCGCTCGAAAGCGAGTTCCCTGACACGTTTCGGCTCGATCTCGCTCTGCACCCTGAAACTGCACCGTCGCTCTAGGAGTACGCACAAGCCCTTCACAAAACGATTATAACCATAATCAACCGCTTCATCGTAAAACTTCCTAAGCTCACCAGTCAAATGCTTCTTCCGCTCGCCCACGCTGCTCTCAAATATCTTTATTAGCTCAGAAGCAACTTCTTCGGCATTGGGATACCTCGACGAGAACACCGGGCTTATTTTTCCCTTTCTGGTCTCCACGACGAGATACTCGCTTGGTAACATGGTTAAATCTGCGGCGATGCTTTTTTGCGGCGTCTTCGTGAGACGCCGAGTTCTAGCGTGTCGGAAACCACTTCATAAAGGATTGCCTTTTTCCCTTCTTTCTTCCGCAGCAATCGCCCCAGCCGCTGCACAAACTCCCGCTTGCTGCCGCTCCCACTGAGTATAATGCCGACGCTCGCATCCGGCACGTCAACGCCCTCGTCCAGTACCTTTGATGTCACTATCACTCTATATTTCCCTTCCTTGAAGCCGTTCAGGATCTTTTTACGCTCGTCCTTGTCGGTCTTGTGCGTAATGTAGGGGATGAGGAACTCCCTGGCGATGCGGTACACAAGCTCGTTATGCTCGGTGAAGATCAAAATCTTATCGTCACGGTGCCGCTCCAGAAGCTCCCTGAGCTTCTCGATCTTCGCCTTCGAGTTGAAGGCTATGTTCCTCGCCCTGTTCCTCGCAACCAGCGCCTCCCGCGCGTCCCTGTCACGGGCGGACAGCATGATAAAGCGCTCGAAGTCACGGTGGCTCCTGAGCGGGAGCCGCCTCGAACGCACGAAGCTCAGAAACTTGGAGTACGCCTCCTCGTACTCACGACGCTCGTCTTCAGTTAACGAGACACGAACGCGTCGCAGCTCGTAGTCCGCAAGGTACTCGGTCAGGTCTCTGACGCCAAGCTCGAAAATCTTGCCGCCGACGAGCCTCGGCAGCTCCTCGTGCAGCCCGTCCTCACGCTCGTAGGTTGCGGTCAGCCCCAGCCTGAAGGGCGCCGCAGAAAGCTCTGCGATCTGCCGGTAGCCCGGCGACGGCAGGTGGTGCACCTCGTCGAAAATGATCAGGGAGAACTTGTTCCCGAGCTCCTCGATGCGCGAGTACGCACTGTCGTACGTGGAGACGGTCAGCGGGCGCAAAGTGCGCTCGCCGCCGCCGTAAACCCCGACCTCCTCGGAAAACGCAGCCTCCAGACGCTCAGCCCACTGCTGTAACAGGTCGAGCGTCGGCACAACCACGAGACTCGGCGCGTTCACCAGAGAAATGGCTTTCAGCCCGATTAAGGTCTTCCCAGCGCCTGTTGGCAGGACGATAACACCCCGCCGTCCCGCTTTCTCCCACGTCTCCAATGCCTTCTTCTGGTAGCCTCTCAGAGATACGTCGCATTCAAGATGCGGACATGGGATCAAATCTAAGACATAATCCCGGAATTCCAAGCCCGAATCTTTAAGATAAGCAACGATATCAGAGTAATGCATGGCGAGCGCCACGTAGCAATTCCTACGGGCGTCCCAACGTGTATTCGGCGCCCGTATATCAGACACAAGGACGACGCCACGCTCGTACCTAAGAGTTATCATTCCCGAATTTTTATTTGTGCCAGCTAAACATATAACTGAGTTTTGACGAGTGCCGTGACGCTGGTGAGATAGACGTTCGACGGGCGAAAATAGAAGAGGCGGGTGAGGGTAGCCTGTCAAGAAACTTAAAAACTCATGGGGGCAGCAGGGCTTAATCCAGCCTTACAGAATGTCGCTAAGAAAGCTCCTTCAGTGAGGGGATTAGGGGAGGTGGATGGGGCTGGTAGGAGGTAGTTAATTTTTATCCGAAGTTAATGTGAGTTCGGAACGAGGCTGCGGGTACATCCTGCGGTCAGGGGCGTCGTGACCCGGCCCGAAGAGGGGGAGGCATTCTGCCTACACTCCTCAACCCCCCGCCGGTGGAAGCCCCTAGTTGGGGGAGGAGGTCACAAACACAAGCTCCAGCTTACGCGCGCACACACGCCGCTAAACGCTCAAAGTAACCCAGCTCTTTCCAACAAGCTCACATCCGCCAAAATTTTATCGCTCTCGCCCTCTGCCAGCACGGTTTTGTTCATCAAATAGATGCGGTCGGCGATCTGAGGGAGGATTTCCAAGTTGTGCGTAGAGATAATCACAGTTACACCTTCCTCATTTATCTTTTTGATAGCAGTTATCAGCTCACGGACGCTTTTTGGGTCGAGATTGGCGGTAGGCTCGTCCAGCGCTAGGATTTCGGGCTTCATGGCGAGCACGGCGGCGAGCGCCGCCTTCTTGCGTTCGCCATAGCTGAGGTGATGCGGACACTTATCTCTGTACTCAAAAAGCCTGAATTCCGAAAGCACCTCCTCTACCCGCCTCCGCACTTCCTGCTCATCAAGCCCAAGGTTTATCGGTCCGAAGGCAATGTCATCATAGAGAGTTGGCATGAAAAGCTGATCGTCAGGGTCTTGAAAGACCAGTCCCACTTTCTTTACAAGCTCCTTCACATCATACTCTTCAACTCGCCGCCCGCAGATCTTTACAACCCCATTGCCCCTGAGCGTGCCATTGAGGTGGAGGAGCAACGTCGTCTTCCCGGCGCCGTTCGGACCTATGATGGCTACTATCTCGCCGGCGTGCACATCCATGCTCACATCTTCAAGCGCCAACGTCCCGTCCGGGTACGTAAAATTCAGATCCCTGACCTCCACAACCGCCCCCAAACTAACCACCAACCAAGTGCAAGAGCGCTGCAAAGGCAATGATAAAGCATGCGAACGCCCAATCTCTGCGTCCAGCCTTAAGCTCTGAAAGCATCCTCACGCTTCCATCGTAGCCCCGTGCGCGCATTGCCCAGAAGACGCGTTCCGCCCGTTCATAGCTCTTGACGAAAAGCATGCCCGCCATGCTCCCCAGAACGCGAAGCGTGCGCATGCTCGTTTTGGGGTTGAAGCCCCTAGCTCTAGCCGCAAGCCGCATACGATCGAATTCCTGCGCAAATGTGAAGCTGTATCTGTAAGAGAACATCAGAATTTGTATTAGTGCGTTCGGAACTTTAAGTTTCTCTAATGCCTTGAGAAGAGTGCCGAACTTCGTAGTGGCAATCATGATGAGCGCAAGGATCACGGCGGATGACGCGCGTAAGGCGATAAGAACGCCATATTTAAGCCCCTCGTAAGTTGCTATGACATTCCCGACGCTAAATACCGGCGTTCCCTCGATAGAGAACGGCATTATAAGCAGGAAGAACGTAATGAACATAAACGGCCACTTCAGGAAGTGAAGGGCAAAGCGCAGCGGTAACCTTGATACGAAGAGGAGTGCGATTGAGAACAGAAGCGCGAAAGACACTAACTCCAACCTTGGAAGGAGAACAACCGAAAAAATGAGGGTCATAAGGGAAATTACCTTCATTCTTGGATCAAGGTTGCACAGTGGGGAGTTGTGGGCGTATTTGTCGATTTCTTGGTGCATTTGCTCTCCACCTCCACGAGACTGTTTACACCTCTCTTTGCGCCGTCTCGCCGCCCTCCGATTTTACCCTACCTTCAAACTCCCGTTTATATCTCCAGCCGATGTATAACATGGCGGCGCCTGCAAGCCCCATAAGCCAACCAAGACCCGCGATCACCCTAGCGTACAGCGGGAAGGCTGCGGCGCCCTCTCCGCCCTCAGCGGCGCCCGTCGCCGTCAGGTTTATCACAGTCTCCGCTCTATGTCCGGGCATGTGAGTGGCTTCCACCACCACCTTATATGAAGCGATGCCTATAACAGGTGTAAAGTTGAACTTCCCGTCTTCGTCAGTTTTACCTTCGAGAAGCAGGTTGCCAGCGTCGTCATAAACCCTGACGACGGCGTCTCTGCACGGCGTTCCACCGCCGAAGAATGCCTCGATTTCAACTGTACCGATTTTATGCTTTATGTAAAGCCTGTGAGCACTGGTAACGCCGCTTGCCAAAATTAGCGACGCTGCCACCAAAACCAAAATCGCCCGCACGCTCACGCTCCCACCTCCACAACTTTTAC
>JAPHEE010000007.1:0-39176 GCA_029259545.1 Candidatus Alkanophaga volatiphilum | reverse complement strand
TCTACGACGATTACCGGTATGTGAAAGAGCACAAGGGCAGCAATCACGCCAACGAGTTCCTTGCCTGCCGTGTAGAGCATAAACGCTGTGAGCGCGACTGCAAGCGTCACGGCAATACCGCCGAGCACCGCTCCGAGCGCCGTCGCTCTCTCGACGGAGAGACTATTTTTAACCCACCTGCTGAAAAGCACGCCAATGACCAGCGCAGGCACACCCATGTCGAGAGCGTTCACGCCGATGACCGTAATACCACCATGCCCGAAAAGGATGGCTTGGAGCACTAAGCCGATGAAAATCGCTGGATAAGAAAGAGTGCCAAGGATGACACCGACGAGTCCATTAAAAATAAGGTGAACGGAAGTTGGCCCGACTGGGAAGTGTATGAGCGACGCTACGAAGAAAGCTGCGGTCATTACTGAAAGTTTCGGTATGTCCTCAGCCCTTAGCTTTCTGAGCGTTAAAACTAGGAGGGCGGCAGTTACCGCCCAGCCTGCTGCAAGTGTCGGGAGCGGTAGGACGCC
Source organism: Candidatus Alkanophaga volatiphilum (assembly GCA_029259545.1). Classification (GTDB taxonomy): domain Archaea; phylum Halobacteriota; class Syntropharchaeia; order Alkanophagales; family B39-G2; genus Alkanophaga; species Alkanophaga volatiphilum. The sequence continues at coordinate 38,655 of JAPHEE010000007.1, read as the reverse complement.
GTCGGAAATGTGAACCATTTCTCCTCTTGCCCCTCCTCACTTCCTCCTAAGCGCCAACGCCACGACGCTCAATATTATGGCAATCACCGAAAGCACGATAGCAGCATAGACCAGCGTAGGCGATGCTGCCTTCAAAGCACCTTCAAGCCCGCTCACCCTCGACTCCAAGCTCGTAACCTTCTTTTCGAGTTCCGTAGGTATCGCTGCCGCTGCGGGCGCGGGGAACGCCTCGCCGACCGCAACCTGGAGCACGCCCCTGACTTCCATGCCTTCCTCTTCAGGGCCGTAAGCCGCAATGTACCAGATGCCCGGCTCGTCGAGCGTGAACGAAAACTCACCGTCGCTGTCGGTGGTCACGACCCTTGTATACATGCAGGAGGGGTTCGGCTGGAATCGAGCCTCCGCCTCGCTCACCACGGCTTCGGCAACGTCCTTCGGATGATACATCTCGACCTCAACGTCAGCGCCAACCAAAGGCTCCCCGTTGTAAAGAGCCTTCCCTGAGAAGACGAAACCCTCCTCGATGCCGTAGGGTCGCACATACGGCATTATCTCAGCTTTCTGCCCGACGTTTTGGTTCCATCCCTCCCAGATCTCACCGCCGCAGTGCACGATCGTCTTCACGTAGTCCCAAACCTCGTGCTCCTCAGCCTTAAGCTCGACGCAGAGTATATAGTCCCCGGCTTTCATGAACGTGTAGCTCACCTGCCACGCCTGCACGCCCTCGACGGTCGTCGGCGTCGCCGTCAGCTCCTCAACTGCGCCTTCGGGGTCTACCATCCAGACACGCTCTGGTGCAGGGCAATCGAAGAGTACGTGCTCGTAGGGGTGCCCCCAGATCAGCCAGAACGTCTTGCTCCCGCCCTCCTCGACGAAAAAGTCGGCAGCAGTTGGCTCCGTCGTCTCCGGAAGGAGCATCAGGAAGTGCGCAGCCGCCACCCCGAATGTCGTTATGACCAGAGCTACCATTACGAGTGCCGCAGCAACGCTACTCCATCTAACCATTCGCATCACCTCCATAACGCCTTGGCACAGAGTATTATTTAAGAGTTTTTATGTGTGAAGATGGATGTCTTGCACAGATGGATGTTGAGAGTTCGAAAAATGAAAAGATAATCATATGCTGCTTGCGAGTTCTACACTCCGCTTCAATCGTCCCTTAGAAGCGATAACTGCAAATATGGAAGCGAAAGTGAAGATTGCTGCCGTAGGGAAGAGGCTTCGAATGCCAAAGGATTCCCAGACGAAATGGCAGGACAGGGAGCCAAAGGCATAACCAAAACGCCACATGCTCCATGCAGAGCCTAAGAAAAGCGCTCTCTGTTCGTCAATGGCGTAATAGCCCAGCATACTGCTGAATGCCAACCATGAAAGCCCACTCATGAAGTGGTAAGCAAAAACGAGGGCGGCGGCTTGCGTGAGAGATGCCGCCAGCGAGATGGCGACGAGCAGCGGGGCAGCAATTACGCTGGAAATTAAGAATATTTTCATGCTGCCAAGTTTGTCAATTAAGGCGCCTGCCGCTTGCGCTGCATACATGCACGCCATCGCTATCATCGTAATAGCGCCGACGAGCGCCGGCTCAGCATTAAAATTTTCTAAATAAATAGGGAGCGAAGGGGAAAGAAAACCTACAGAAAAACCCCTGAGCAACTCTGCTATGAAAAGTAGCACGCCCAACGCCCAGACTGTCCGCAAAGCTCTAAAAAAGTTGCTTGCTGTAAGTTTTATCCCTTTCATACTTCCTCCCGCATTTTTACTAACTCTGAGTGTCAGAGGGATGCACGCTGCGAATATGAGCAACGTGAGCGCGAATATCAAATGGGGGCGAACTTCCAACAGGAAGCCTGCGAGAAGCGGACCTGTAAGATAGCCTATGCCCTCTGCGATGTGCATGTTCCCGTAGGACCTTCCTATTTCGTCTTTTGGGACGATGTCTACGACGAGCGCGTATAGCGTCTGGAAGTAGAACGCTGTGCTCACGCCGAAAAGCGTGAACGCCGCCAGCAGGAAGGAGCGCTCGTAAAAAATGGCGACAGCGGACGCCAACACGCAGGTGCAACTGCAAGCAGTTAGGAAAAGGTGTCGCCCCCACACGTCCGCTAAATAACCCAGCGGATACCTTAAAGCGGCAGAGGCAAAGTTAAACAAAAAGAAGCTGAAAGTGAATTCGAAAATCCCACCGCCAACGCTTTCCAAAATGAGGGGGAACAGGGGAATGACCATTCCCCAGCCTAAATTGGTAAGGAATGCAAACAGCGCAAGTGGCAAAAGCCCTTCATGTATGAAATTCCTTCCAAATGCTTTTGGCCCTTCCATCCCCTAAGAGTTGGGTGTCCGGAGTATTAGAGGGATATGGATGCTTGAAGCCTTAAGGCCGCGCGCAGATACGGTGTTAAGGAGGATTGCGAGGATTTTCGTCGCCTTAAACATCCCACCGAACGCGCTCAGCGTCGTCGCTCTCGTGCTCGCTGCTGCCGCAGCCGCTCTTTTTTACTTCTCGGCAGACGTAACCACGAACTTTAATAGCCTCCTGACACTCGCTGCTACACTTCTGGGTGTGAGTGCATTTCTCGACGCTCTCGACGGAGCGCTCGCCAGGGAGCTGCGTGCGGAGAGCAAAAGGGGCGACTTCCTCGACCACGTCCTAGATAGGTACGCCGATGTCTTCGTGCTCTGTGGCGTGATCTTCGGCGGTTATTCGCCACCGGAAATAGGGATTGCAGCAGTCATCGGCGTTCTTCTCACGTCGTACATGGGCACGCAGGCGCAAGCCGTCGGCTTCGCCCGCGAATACCGGGGCATCCTTAGCAGGGCTGACCGCCTCCTCATCCTGATCTTAGCTACGCTCTTGAATGCTTGTTACCAAAAAGAGCTAAAGCTTACATCCCTGAGCCTCCCGATTTTGGGGTGGTGCATGCTCGTCTTCGCAGTCCTCTGCAACATCACGGCGGTGCAAAGGTTTTTTTACGTGTGGCGCCGCCTCTCATGACGACATTTCTACATCTAGCAGGTCTTTAACAGCTTAAATGGCTTGCTCAGAGCTTAAAGCACGGACATTGTATTCTGTCAACTACCCCGCCCTACGAACAGGGCTTGCTCCTCAAGGGAGCGTCTGGGTGGCTGACAGCACCCCAGTGAGTCCCGCATATAGCGGAACTCACGAGTTCTTCTTTCAATATTTCTCGCTCCCACAAGATCTGCATTCAGAGTGTAGCCACAAGCCTTACATCTAAACAGCTTACCGTTTCTGTCAGCCCTATTCACATGGTAGCATCTGGGACAAGTTATGCTCGTGTGCTTTGGATCAACGTAGACAACGAGAATCCCCCTCTCCCTTGCTTTATACTCAATCATGAACTGTAATTTGCGGTAAACCCATGACTCAAAGTTGTATCTCTGCTTCTTTCTGACTTTCGCTCTTTTTCTTATCCCATTCAGATTCTCAAGTCCGATCACATCAACGCCTTTCTCAACAGCGAACTCTACGATTCTCTTACTCACTGTATGGCAAATGTTGTTGATGAGCCGTTTCTCCCGCCCAGCCAAACGCTTAAGAACTCTCTTGGCTGAGCGGGTGCCCTTCTTCTGTAAACGCCTACGCATGTTAACGAACATGTGGCGAACATGCTTGATAATCCCTCCACTGAAAAATCTACACTCTAAATCTGTCGTGCAAGCAACAGCTATGTAATTTAACCCAATATCCACCCCTACTTTTTAGCTTTTGATAAATCAACATCGGGGATTTCTTTCTCAACCGACAAATGGAAATAATATTCGTTGCCTCTTTTAACCAGTCGGGAAGCCAAAAATCTCCACGTCCCGTCGAAGTATTGTTTGGCGTAGTCATAGATTATTAGCTTATACTTCTTTCTCCTATCCAGCGTTGTTATGCTTAAATATTCGCCTTTAAAAGAGAAATCCCTAAAGATAGAACCATCGTCTTGCGTCGAATTTGGAGAGCTTCCATTCTCCGCTAGATTTCATCGATTTGTAAGCTCCCGCTACTTGCCTACAAACGTTACAAGCCATCTGTGCTTTGAGACCAATCTTGTTTCTCAAAATAGGATAGCAAATTCTTTGGAGGTTGTTTGCAGAAATTGGTTTTCCGTTTTCATAGACACTTTGGAGACGAAGTTAAGTCCTTCTGAGTATGCTTTCAAAGTTTTGTCTAAAGATTCGTCGTGTTCTGCTAGCTTTAGCACCACTGTCTTCGTTAGTTTCACACTCATTAACTTCACACAAAAGAGTATAAATATTTTGCTGTGTGAAAGATTGTGTTGCAATTCCTCCCTCTCTTTCGGAAGGGGACTCCTTGCGACTGAATGTTGAAATAGCCCCAAGGGGACGTCGTCATCCTCCTTCTTGACGTCGTAAAGGCAAGCTCTCCGGTTGGAGGTGTGTAACATCCTTTTAAAACAGGACGTACGTTTCCGACATGCCGTGACAGAAGTCTTTAATTCCAAGCCCCCACCGCGTCCGGTTCTAATTTTGAAGCCGCAGCAGGGACCATTTTTGGATGTTATTGTCAGTCCTTCCTTAACTAGCAGGAATGCATATGCTTTCGTTCCTTAACCTCTCAATCCTGTCCGAAGGGATTGTAAGGTTTTGAGTTTGCTTCTCTTAACTTTTAAACAGCTATACATGTAGAGTGCGGCGGAGCGTATTGCGGCAATTAGACGCCCGCGAAAGTCATATTCACAAAAGTTCAGAAGTTTAGCTCTAAAATCCTGTAAGTTTTGCTTTTGACCGTTGCGCCATCTTCGACGAGCGCCGCGATGGGGTTCGCTTCGCTCGTTATTGCGATCGCAATATGTTCACTAGCGACAGGCATGCCGAGTAGCGGCATATTCGGCTCGCCGAGCTGGATTACGCACTTGAAGCCCTGCGCCGTGAGCATTTCAAGAGCTTCTTCGGCAGCGTCTCTTGCTGCAACCGGCACCTCTAAAAAGCTCGCTATTATCTTGCCATTGCCTGTGCTCACCATTTGATTAACGGCGGTCAGGCCTAAGTCCATGAATATCAAATCAGGTTCGACGGTAGTCCCCTCGTATTCCAAGAACTCGACGAAGCGCAATGCTTCACCGTCTTTAACTTGGACGACGCCACAGCCCTTCAGCGTAACAGGAATTCCACCTCTTAGAAGGATGCCACCTATCGTAGCTTGAGAGAGCATGAAAACTAAAACGGTGTCTTTTCTCCTCTCAATCTTGAAATGTGGGCTCACAGCAAGGTCCGTAAGCGCCTCGCACTTCTTAAAAGCTTGTTTTACATCAAGGTTTTTAAGAGCGTAAATGCTCACAACAACCTTCCCACTACCATCTTTTGGGTTGAAAGACTGCTCACACATCAGTCTTGCAAGCCTCGTGCTCGCAAGCTCCATTCTATCTGGATTCCTTGCAAGGGGTTATGTGATTTATCTTTCTGTTGCTCGCAAGACCCTTGCAAAGCGAGGGGATACGAAAGGGAGTGGGGGTTTGGAGGTAGTTTTAAACTTTACTTTGAATCTCTAAAGGAAAGTTTCCGATGCCGTCCTTGCGGGAAGCGTTGAGTGGCGTTAGCCATCGGATAACGAGTCCGATGGGATGGGGCTGTGGTGAGCTAGCCCTGAACCCGTGAAGCCTCAGCCTGAATGCGGTGGAACGGAGAAGCCCCTTGCGTAAGCAAGGGGTAGTTCACTAGCGAGCTATAAAGATAAGTCGACAATAAACGAGCTCATCGAGATAAAAGGGAGGGCGACATAGTTTCACGCCCAACTCAGGTTACCTCATTTTATACAGCAACTCATTTATCTTTTCTCCATGATAGCCGAGCTCGCCGCCTTCCGCAAAGCTCTTCTTTATACCGCGATGCCCCTTCCTAGGGGGATGTAATCTGAAAACCGGCTTTAACCCAGGAACGTCCTTTATTTTTATTTTACCCTCGTAAATGGCGTCAGCAAGCTCCTTTATAGAAGAGTAAGGAGTGTGCTCCCTGACGTATTCATCAGTCAACCGCTTCCCGCCGACGACGCGTCCTCGCCGTTCTAGAAGCAGCTGCAACATCTCTCTTGAAATCTCACCCCATGCCACGTAATCCTTAACTTTTTGGAGCATGCCCTTGTAGTACTCGTTCTCGTCGATGAGAACGCAGTGATTAACCTTATGCAGGCGAAGCATCTTGAGCGTATCTCTTATGTCTTTGCGGACGCCCACCGTCCCCCGTATCCTGACAACTGCATACATCGCTCCCACCCATGTTCAATGAATTCACGCCACAAGTCGCACTCAACTCTAAATCGGATGCCCTAGCTAAACTCGCATCAGCGTCGTTTTCTTCAAGGCATCAAGGGTCGCCTTTGCGGTGTTGAATGTCGTTCTCGTCTCGCCCCTTGAGAACGTCCACACGTCCTTTATACCTGCAAGCTCCAAGACCTTCTTCTGCGTCTTTCCCGCGGCGATGCCCAGCCCCCGGGGGGCGGGCTTCAGCGTGACCCTGACGCTTCCAGCCTGTCCGGTGACAGTGAACGGCACCGAATGCTTCCCGCCGCAGGCGCACTCCCACGAGCCACAACCGCGCTCCACGTATATCAGATTTAGCTTTGCGTTCCTGACAGCTTTTATAATGCTGTCACCCACAAGATGGTCCTTACCAAGTCCGACGCCCACGTAACCATCTCGGTTGCCGACGGCGACGCAGACCCGGAACTTAGTCCTTCGCCCGGAGTCTGTCATCCGCTGCACCAAGCTTATGTCTAAGACCTCCTCGGTCAGGTCTGGCAGCAGGTAATCCACAATTTCCGGCTCTTTCAAAGGATATTTCGACCTCAGCACCTCATCTATCGTCTTTATCTTCCCTTCTTTCACGAGCCTTCCAAGCCGCGTCTTCGGCTCCCATTCCTCTAAGCTTTCCTCACGCTCAACTACCATCTTCTGCCACCCTTCCAGCCGCTTCTTCGCTCAGCCCCTCCAAAATCTTCTGCTTCGCACGCTCGAAACTTTCTAATATCGAGGTGTCGCCTCTATATGATGCGATGTGCTCACCGCGTATTCTCGCGTCGTCGGGGAAGATCTCTTCACTACATGGGATTTCCATGCCCGCGTCTATTGCGCCTTTCAACGCTGCAAAGACCTTGGCGCCGCGAGAGGGCGTGTGAAGACCTATGTCCAAGACGCCTTCAGCGTAGCCGGCATTTAACGCCCTGACGCCGAACAACAGACCTGTGAGGTAGGCTGCCGGCGTGTTTCCGGTGTAGCCATCGTAGCCATACTTCCTTAATTCCGATGAGATCGCAGAGACGAGCGTGCGGTCGCCCTTGGCGTCAGGGACGACGAGGTGCACCCTTATATAGCGGTTGCTCTTCCTGACCACCACCCTCGGCTTACCACTAAGCAGGAGCTTCAACCTTTTCCGGTAATTCGTCTTCCCCTCGCGACGGCGCCTAAACGGCACTCTGTACGTCGGTCCTCTTGCCATTTCCCTACTCCAACTTTATCTTGAGTGTCGTCTCTATATATGAATTCAGGTGTGCGACGCTCCTGAACTCCCCACCCTTCGCCTTCCTGTAAAGCATCCTGTAGGTCCTCCTGTCGATCTTCCCGCTGTCCCGCAGCTCCCTGAGGCGGCGGCGGAGCGCTCGGATACGCATTATCCAGCGACGTTTCTTCGGCATTCTTGCACCCTTTGCGCCCTTTCTTGAACCATGTCCGCGGCGTCTGCCAAGGCGTTTCTTCTGCTCTCTAAGTCTCGCCCTGCCCCTGCTCACCCCCTTCTCCGGTCTCCTTTTTATGAGGCCCTCCTCGATCAGCGCCCTCACATCCTCTCTGGTCACGGCTTCAGCTATCCGCTCCATAGCTTCGGGCTCAGGGCTCATCCAGACCCTATGCACACCGACTTTCAGGATTTCTGCGGCGAGCCTTCTCTGTAGCGATGACATTATTATCCCCTTCACCTTGCAGATGGAACCAACAGCACGTCCATACCTCTCCTAACTACTCCCACCTTATCTCCTTCCTTCACCTCCTCTTTTAAAGCTTCCTCTAAGGAGGAGTAAGCGCTTATACCCCACCCTTCGAGCCTATGGGCATCGAGCTCTGAAACTATCGAAATGCCGACTCTACGCATCGCCCTCCTCAAGTAAAAGGCTTTATGTCCGCCGAGCACGAAATTCTCTCGAATTGCCCGCTCCAGCTCAGTTTCGTCGAACTCCATCCACTTTTCAAAATGCTCGTTCCCCACGCCCTCATCGCATTTTGCCACCAATATGAGCTTGCCACCCGGTTTTACCGCTCTATAACAGTGTTCTATCGCCTTTGAAGCTTGGTAGAGGTTCCTGTCTTTAGGGAAGCCGCCTGCACTTACTACCAAAGCGTCAAAATTGCCACTGACATGCTTTTCGAAGATTTTACGGGCAGCAGCAACGCCACGCTCGAAAACGGCGTTAAGTTCACCAGCATAAGCATCTACGAGCGCTCCATCGGCGTCAGCGACGACGTTCAGCGTGAAATGGGGCGGAGCGAAGGATGCGAACTCGCACATGTCCAGATGCACAGGGTTGCCCTCAAGGTTTGCGGTCGTTGCCCGCTCGTCCACGAGCAACGCATGGTTCTTCTTTATCGACTCTCGTCCTGCAATTCCCGGTATTATACTCTTACGCCCGCCGCCAAAGCCTGCATAATAGTGTAGCGTGATATCTCCTGTCAGAATTCTCAAGTCGGCGTCCACGTAGCTCTTGTTGATAAGGACAGGCGTACCCCTACTCGTCTCGCCGAGGCGTACGAGGTTCTCGGCGGCGTCACAGTCGTGCGGCTCGACCTCTAGCTCGCCGCCCCTATAGAGGTTATAATACTTGCCAAGAATTCTTTTCAGCTCGCCTTCGGCAGGCGGCTCGTGCGTCCCGCACGCCACCAAAATCTTTATGTCCGTGGTCTTAACTCCAGCATCTCTTAATTCCTCCATGATGCCGTCGAGCATAAGCTCGGTCGGCGTCGTTCTAGTGTGGTCGTCCACCACGATTACCACCTTGCGCGCACCGGCGACACACAAGTCCCTTAACCTTTTAGTGCCGGTAGGGTTGCTCATTGCCGATTTTATCACACTGTGCTGCGGCGTGCTACGTCTAGCCTTTGCAGGGTTGCCGTCGAGCACCGCCGCCTCCATTTCAAGCTCTAAAACGCCCGTGCCGTAAGGAAGCTTGAAAGACATCTCCTAAAAGCTAAGCTTCGACCATTATAAGCGTGTCGTTCGAAGACACTGATCTCAGTACGATACTACTTCAATTTTCCAACACGCCGCCCGCCGGGACGTACTGAAAATAGAAAATGATTTAACATGTTACTCTAGAAGGACTTCTGGATGGTAGGAATAATATCGTACGGAGCGTACATTCCGATATGGAGGATAAGCAGGGACGAGATAGCGAGGGCGCACGGTTCTGCAACGATGGGGGGAGAACGTTCCGTAGCTTCCTTCGACGAAGACAGCCTGACGATGGCTGTTGAAGCAGGGCTCGACTGCCTCACGGGCATAGATCCGAAAGAGGTGGATGCGCTCTTCTTCGCAACCGTTACATCCCCCTTAGAGGAAAAGCAAGCCTCTGCAATGATAGCATCCGCACTGGACTTACGGCGCGACATTACAACTGCGGACATCACGGGAACGTTACGGGCGGGGACGACTGCTGTGAAGATGGCTATGGACATGGTGAAGGCAGGTTCCGCAAAGAAGGTTCTGGTGACCGCCGCCGACTCTAGGATAGCGATTCCTTCTTCCGATCTCGAGCAGATCTTCGGGGACGGCGCCGCCGCACTCCTAATTGGCGAGGATGGCGTGATTGCCGACATCGAGGGCTTTTCGACGGTCATAAACCCGATACCGGGTCCGTGGAGGCGTGAGGTCGATCCATTCCCAAGGCGTTTCGAGGCGAAGCTCGACACGAGATATGGCTACCTGCGAGACCTGCCGACCGCTGCCGGAATGCTCGCCAAAAAGCTAAACCTCAGCCCGAAAGACATCTCTAAGGTCGCAATCTACGGGCCGGATCCACGAAGCATACTTGGCGCTGCGAACATGCTGGGAATCGACCCCAAAACGCAGCTCCAAGACCCGCTGTTCAGCACCGTGGGGATCACAGGGACGCCGCACGCACTCCTGCTGCTCGTCGCCGCTCTTGAGCAAGCAAAGCCTGATGAGAGAATACTGTGCGCAAGCCAAGGCGACGGCAGCGACGCATTCGTGGTGAAGACGACGGAGAAGGTGGAAGAGCTGAAGGGCACGAGGCGTGGCACGAACTACATAAAGTCGAAGAAGATGCTCCCCTCTTATGCGAAGTTTGCGGCGTTCAAAGGCGTTCTTGATACAGGTTGGCCGTCACAGCTGCCGGAAATGCCGAGGTCGCCGATCGTCAAGTACTGGCGGGATGAGAAGGCAATACTTCCGTTCTATGGGATGAAGTGCAAGAAGTGCGGCAACGTAAGCTATCCGATAGGCAGAGTTTGCATGTACTGCGGCGAGAAGGACAACTACGAGGAGGTGAAGCTCGCGAGGCGGGGCAAGGTCTACACGTTCACGCACGACTACCTCTTCGGTCCCGGAAACATACAGCCCGGCGACGGCATCAACCCGTCGACAAAAGTCTCCGTCGACCTCGAAGACGGCTGCCGCGTCCTGCTGGAGCTGACCGACCACGACCTGAAGGAGGTGGATGTGGGCATGGAGGTCGAGCTCACGTTCAGGCTCTGGCACGAGAGGGCGAGGTTCAGGCACTATGGCTGGAAAGCAAGACCTGTAAGGGGGTGATTGTATTGGGAAGGATTACTGATAGGGTCGCAATAATAGGGACGGGAGTTACAAAGTTTGGTGAAATTTGGGAGAAGGACCACGAGGACCTGCTCGTGGAAGCCGTTTATGAGGCGTGCAATGAGGCGAACGTGGACCTGCGAAAGGATGTGGAGGCGGTATGGGTCGGGACGTTCTGGACGTTCTCGGGCGTCGCCGGTGACGCCTTCGCCGACCCGCTGAAGTGGTACGGTAAGCCTATCACAAGAATCGAAAACTATTGCGCGACGGGTATGGATGCGGTTAGGAACGCCGCTTATGCCGTCGCCGCAGGCATGTACGACATCGTGATCGCGTGCGGCGTCGAGAAAATCCTCGATCAGGGTTCGAGGGGACTGCCGGACCTTGATAAAATGCTCCTTGGATCGGAAATCGCGCTGAACGCCGAGAGCGCGCCGGCGATGTTCGCAATGGCTGCCATCCGTGCTTTCAAGGAGTGGGGCTGGACGAAGGAGGATTTAGCGCTCGTCGCGGTCAAGAACCATTATAACGGCGCACGGCACCCGAAGGCGCACTTCCGCCGCGAAATCACTGTGGAGACGGCGTTGAAGGCGCCGATGATCGCGTACCCGCTGGGACTTTTTGACTGCTGTGCGATGTCCGACGGCGCCGCTGCCGTGGTTCTCACGAGGCCTGAAATTGCGAAAGAGCTTGTTGGTGACGAATACGCCACGATAAAAGCAATGGGACTCGCCGTTGAGACTTTGCACCCGTTCTACCGCAAGGACTGGACCGGACTCGCATTCCCGGCGAACGTGAAGGCTGCGGAGATGGCATACAAGGAAGCTGGCATCACTGACCCCCGCAAAGAGCTCGACTTTGGCATCGTCCACGACTGCTTCACCATCACCGAGCTCATAAACTACCAAGACATGAAGCTCTGCAAGCCTGGCGAGGGCGCGCAGCTCATTAGAGATGGCGTTACTGCCATTGACGGCGACTTCCCGATAAACCCTGACGGCGGGCTCAAGTGCTTCGGGCACCCGATCGGAGCGACTGGCGTCCGCATGATCGTGGAACTCACGAGACAGGTGCTCGGCAGGGCGGAAGGGCTCCAAGTTGAGAACGCACAGGCGGGATTCGCCCATAACCTCGGCGGTCCACAGGCGGTCGCAATGGTGGGCATCGTTGGACGCCCCGACTGGAAACCCGGAGAAAAATAGTAAAATTTTTCTCCCCCCCTTCTGATATAGACGTGGTTCGTTCACGGGCGAGCCGCGGAGAGGGGATGAGAGGTGAGAACATGCGAGATGTAGCGATCATAGGGGTAGGACAGACGAAGTTTGGGCGTACCGACAAAACTTGCTTCGAGCTTTTCGCCGAAGCTGCTCACCAAGCCATGGAAGACGCGGGCGTCACGCCGAAAGAGATAGAGGGACTGTGGATCGGTAACTGTTTAGGGAGCCACTACGAGGGGGTTGCGAACATTGCGCCGCACCTCGCTTGGGAAATCGGAGCTAAGACGGTTCCGGCGTTCAGGCTCGAGGGGGCGTGCACGAGCGCCACGTACGCCTTCATCCTCGGCTGGAACGCCGTCGCCTCAGGACTCTTCGACATCGTGATGGTCGGAGGGACAGAACGGACTCTCATAGCAGGCACGCCGTATGCAACGAGAACCTTCGCCATGGGCGATGAGCTGTATGCGAGCAACACGGGAAGCACGTTCCCTGGCGTCTTCGCCTCCGCCGCTACCATGTATGCGAAGAAGTACGACATCCCGATCGAGAAGCTCAGAGAGATGATGGCGCACGTCTCAATAAAGAACCACGCTCACGCCGCACGAAATCCAAAGGCACAATTCTACAAGAAATATGGGGATCTCAAGGTTGAGGATGTACTCAGCGCGAGGATGATAGCGTGGCCGTTGACGCTGCTTGACTGCTGCCCGTTCACTGACGGTGCCTCCGCCGCAATACTATGCTCGGCGGACATCGCGAGGAGATACACCGACGAGCCCATCTACGTACTTGGCGTCGGCGCCGCGTCGGGAGGCGGACTCTCAAGACACGAAGAGTACATAAAGGCGATAAGCAGGATACAGTCCTCGAGAAGAGCCCTCAAGATGGCAGGGCTCAGCCCTGACGACATCCAAGTACTTATGGCTCATGACTGCTTCACCATCGCCGAGATCCTGATCTACGAGCAGATAGGCTTCTTCGACTGGGGCAAGGGCGCCGAGGCTGCTGCTGAAGGACAGACGGACATCGGCGGCAGGATTCCAGTGAACCCCGATGGTGGCTTGATGGGCAAAGGGCATCCCGTCGGTGCTACTGGTGTCGCTCAGGTCTACTCGCTCGTCAAGCAGCTCAGGGGCGAGGAGGTCAAAGGTAACCAGGTGACGCCCGTGCCCGAGATCGGGATGACGGACAACCTCGGCGGGACCTTCGCATCGCTCGGTCACATAGTCCTCGGAAGGTCCAAACGCAGGAGGTGAACGAGATGGTTGGGAAGGACGAGGAGGAGGTTCTCGCCGAGATGGAGAAAGCCTACAAGTACCCGCTGACCAAGGACCAGTGGGAAGCCGCCCTGAAGGAGGGAAGGCTTCTCGGGATAAAGTGCAAGGAGTGCGGAGCCGTGACTGCGCCGCCGTTCTCGGTCTGCCAGCGCTGCCAGACGCCATTTAAAGACTTCGAAGTCGTAGAGCTCAGCGGGAAAGGGGAGATCATGTCGTACACCGTCATCTACGTTCCGCCGGAGGGGCTCGAACCCCCCTACATCGTGGCATTCGTGAAGACGAACGAGGGTCCTTGGATACCCGCAAGACTCGACGTCGACGTCGAAAAGGCGCAGAAGGACTTTCTCGTCGGGAAGAAAGTGACGTTCAAGGAGGCGGCGGTCCTCCCCGGAGATAAGCACACCTCAGGGGATAGAGTCTGCCCGGTGTTCACACTCGCAGAATAATCTCCCCTATTTCTTTTCTCTTGCCAAAATCAGAGGCGCTCCGCCAGACCGTCAGAAATGCTAAGCAAAACTTTCCAAGCCCCGGATGGCGCTTTCCGTCCAGACCGTGAGCCTGCCGGCGTGCGTCCCCGGCGCCAGGAGTTCGGCGTTCAGCAGACGCACGTGGACGACGTCCACGCCCGGCAGGTTTCTTGCCGCCCGTCTTATGCCCTCGTGCCCCCCTTCCGTCCCGAAAACTATTAAGACGCTCTTCTTCGTCTTGTAGCGGCGTCCCCGCATCTTTCCGATGCCGGCACGCACCTTCCGTTCCTTCGCCCGCAGCACGTCCTCCCACACTCCGATCCTCTCGAAAACCTCCTTCACATCTCTCGTCTTCTTCAAGCCCTCAAATGCGTCCTCCATGACTATCGGGAGTTCCGCACTGAACTTGTGCCCGCGCTGCCGCACGAGGCTTTCGTCGGCGGTCGCCGCGATCGCCGACCTCAGCGCTTTCCGCCGCTCCTTTTTGTTGATCTTCTCGCTCAGGATCTTCTCGGGCTTCGGCGGATGTGCCCGCCGACCGCCGACCGCCTGCGGCACCCTTGCGGCACGCCGCCCCGTCTTTATCCGAGGGACCCGGGCGACGCCGTAGCCCGGACCCCAGCTCTCTGCGGAGGTGTCCCGCCCGGCGAGGACGCTCGCACCGTACGGCTGGAGCCTGTTCGCTTGTGCGGCGAGCACCGCCCTCTTTATCAGGTCGGGACGGTACTCCTCCATGAACACCGGGGGTAGCACGATCTCACGGACGACCTCGCCGGAAAGGCTCAACACCTTAGCAGTTTTGGCAACCTCGCCCTCTTCGGCGACCGCGCTCTCGCCCTCCATACTCGCACGCCCCCTATCAGCAGCCCTGCTTCGACTCCGTGCTTATGTACACGATTTGCGGCGCCCCGAGCTCCGGATGCGCCCTTATTGCGGGGGATAGTCGTATCAACCTCTTCACAGGACCGGGAACGCTCCCCTTCAGAAGTATGTATTCATTGCGGACGATGCCGTAGTGCAGGAAGCCGCCCTTCGGCGTGACCTCCTCCCCGTTCTCCCCGATCTTCAATATACGTTTGTTGTATTCCGTCCGCTGGTGGTAGCCCGTCTGCCCCATCATCGGGACACGCCAGCTCGTCCTCGCCGGCGTCCAAGGTCCGAGCGTGCCGACGTGCCGCCCCTTGCTCGAACGGTAGGCTTTGGCGTTCTGGATCTTCACGCCCCACCTCTTCACAGGACCTTGCGTGCCCTTGCCCTTCGTCACGGCGGTCACGTCCACGAACTCGCCCTCGCTGAACACGTCCCGTACACGAACCTCCTTGCCAAAGACGTTTCTCGCATAGTCCAGCGCCTCTTCGAGGCTGCCGCCGAGCCGCATTTCCATGATTTCAGGCCGCTTCTTCGGGACGCCGGTCACGAGGTGCGGCTGCGTCGCCATGATGAGCCGAAGCTCGTAGTCGCCGCCGTCCAACAAGTCCTCGATCCTCCGCACGCCCTCCTCCCCCGCTTTCCTGAACAGGACTTCGGTGAGGCACTTCAACCCGTACACCGTCACCTTATACAGGCGGATGCCCTCGACCCGCATCGGCGGCGTCTCGATGACGGTCACGGGCACTGCGATCTCAGTCCCGTAGGTCAGGCTCGTCGGCACGTCGTCGATCATGATGACGTGCGTCATGCCGGCTTTGTAGCCTGCGAAGCCCTGCAGCAACTTGCCCTCGGCTAACTGCATCCTCCGTATATTGCACGTCTCGCTTTTCGCCCTCTTCCGTGGTGAGAACGCAAGAGAGCCCCTCCTTGGTCTGCTCGTCTTCGTCATCTCCGCACATCAGAATGCGCTAGCCCTGCTTAAAAAGCTTGTGTTAGGAGAAGATGCGGGATGCCCGCCTCACGTAGTGTCCGACGATCGGTATTTCGGCGCCGCAGCCCGGACATCGCTTCTCGGCGGTAAGCTCGTAACGCAGCACCGAATACGAATATCGCCTGATGAGGAGCCGCCCGCACTCGTGGCAATAAGTGCTCTCGTACTTATGTCCAGGGACGTTTCCTATGTATACGTAGGCGACGCCGAGCCGCTTTGCAAGCTCACAGGCTCGCTCCAACGTTTCAACTTTCGTTGCGGGGTTATTGAACTTATAGGCGGGATGGTAGCGGGTGAAATGCAAAGGAGTCATCTCGCCAAGCTCCTTCAGATGCCTTTCAATCACCCACCTCAGACAATCTTCGTCGTCGTTCACACCCGTTATCACGAGGTTGACCATCTCGACATGCATACCCATCTTTTTTGCAGCTCTTGCATTCCGCCAGACCTTCTCGACGTCGACGCCACCGCAATACCGCTCGTAAACCTCAGCGTCGCCCTTCATGTCTATGTTTATGGCGTCGAGCCCAGCCGCCCGCAACCGCTCAAGCGCCTCTACCGTCATATAGCCGTTGCTCACGAAGGTGTTGTAAAGGTTATACCGTCTTGCAAGCTTAAAGCAATCGAGCGAGAACTCAAAGAGGAGCGTGGGCTCGGTGAAGCTCACGCAGAGCCCGTGGTCGCCTCGCCGCCTCGCAAGCTCGACGACACGCTCCGCAGACACGAAATTCGCTCTTGACGGGTCGGGCGGCGTTTTACTGAGACTCCAGTTCTGGCACCACGGGCACTTAAAATTGCAGCTCCACGTCGAGAACGTCAGAGCAGAAGAGCCAGGCCAGAAGTGAAAGAATGGTTTTATCTCGATCGGGCGGCTCTCTAAAGCGTTAAGGTCGCCGTAGACGAGCGTGAACAGCCTGCCGCCGACGTTCATCCTCGTACCACATACCCCTTTCTTGCCTTCTGAGATTAGACACCGTCGCTCGCAGACGGCGCAGCGGACGGCGTCGCCGCTACGCTCGTAAAATAAAGCCTCTCTAACGCTAGGACTTGCCATCAACTCAGCATACATACTCTCTTTTTCGCCACCGCCCTAAATATGAGCGGCGCCGCAACCACAAATTTTTAAGTGAAGATAGTAATGGTTAGGAAAAGGAAAGGAGGGGGAGTATGGAGGAAGTAGAGTGGAAGAGTCTGGCGGAGGTCGATTTGGACGCAAGGCTTTCACAAGAGGGGCTTGAGCTCGGCGATGCGCATGAGAGACAGCGGTTAAGGATGGGTATTCGCTGTAAGGATGCGGAAATGGTTGAGGAGGTCATAGACAGGATAATGATGAAAATGCGGAGCAGGGGCTCCAAATGCCTCATAATTGATTATAAGGGGTGCTCCTCCACGGAGGATTTTCAACAGAGGATTGTTGACACGGTAACAGAGTTCTTAAAGACGGTGGCGCCTGAGAGGCTTGAGGAAATACCCGAGGGTGCGCCGCTGAACGAGCGGGCGACGGCTTGCCTCAGGATTTTAGAGGGCGTGGCGAACGAGCTGCGCAACGACTTCTTGCTCATTTTAGATTTCAGGGACATGAAGATAGAGCCGAGATTGCTGCGTCCTGGTCAGCTGTTCTGGTGGGTTTACGAGGCTGCAAGCCGCTGTGACCCCGCAAACCTCATATGGATAATGGACGACGACCCGCAAGGCTTCGAGATGCTTGCGAGACATGGACAGATGCATAAAATTTTCTCCGAGGGCACCCAGCTGTTCGTGCTTGTGTAATGGTGGTAAAGCCGGAAACGGTAGGGATCGTCTGTAGGGGCAAGAGCGAGGACTTGCGTCTGCTTGATGAGATTACAACAAGGATAGGAGACAGAGTAAAAGTAGTTATTAAGGAGAGCGGTGCGGAGCTCGAGGGCGTAGATGTAATAATATGCATAGGTGGTGACGGGACGCTCCTAAAGACGCTACACGCATTAGAGTCCCCGATACCTGTTGTGGGCATCGACACCGGCGGCGTGGGCTTCCTTGCGGACATACGCCCTGAGAACGCCGTCGCCGCCGTCCTGAAAATACTGGAGGGGTTCGAGGTCGAAAAGAGAGAGCGTCTTGCAGTAAGCGTCGACGGCGAACGTCTGCCCTATGCGATGAACGAGGTGGTTGTCCTTACAGCCAGACCTGCAAAGATGCTCCATTTTGCAATATTCGTGGACGGCAGCGAACTTGAGAGGCTGCGAGCGGATGGAGTCATTTTTGCGACGCCCACCGGGAGCACGGCATATGCAATGAGCGCCGGTGGTCCCATCGTAGACCCGAGGGTTGACGCGTGCATTATCGTGCCGCTCGCGCCGTTCACGCTTTCAGCTCGTCCTGTCGTGGTGCCTGCCAGCAGCAAAGTGCATCTGAAGTTGTTTGAAAAAAGCGCAGAGCTGGTGATAGATGGGCAGCTCTACCGAAGAATCGAAAGCGATGAAGAAATAGAAATAACAAAAGGCGAGCCTGCGCTTTTTGTCAAGACAGATGAAAGCTTCTTTTCGAAAGTTAGGAGTAAATTACGAGTATAGGGGGGAGAGGATGAAAAAGGTGTTCACACAAAAGCTGATAGATATGAAGGTTATAGATGTGGAAGGCAGCGAGATAGGGCGGGTTAAGAACATAATTGCGGACGTAAAGACCGGCGCGCTGACGGACCTCGTGGTGGAGCCCGAGGTCGAATTGGACACGAGCCCCTTCAAGAGGGATGGGGAGTTCATCTTAGTGCCATTTGAGCACGTCCGAGCGGTCGGGGACATAATCACGGTGGAATTAAAGAAAAAATAGCGGGCGTGGGGGGATTCGAACCCCCGACCTGCAGCTTAGGAGGCTGCCGCCATATCCTGGCTAGGCCACACGCCCACTACTATTTCGGCGCAGCCTATTTAAGTCTTTGACGCTACGTCGGGGAGTTCATGCCTGAGCCTTTATACGCTTTATAAGCTCGTCGCAGCTTAAAATTTCCATCAGCGGAAATCCCTTGTATATCTCCATAAGGCTCTCATGTATTTCTCTTTTGTGCGATGCGCAACAATCTTCAACAATTATGCACTCAAAGTCGAGTGAGATGGCGTCCGCCGCCGTGAAAAGCACACATGCCCACGTGTTTATCCCGCAGAGCGCTACGGTATCGACGTTTAAGCAGCGTAGTGTTAGGTCCAAGTCGGTCCTAAAAAACGCGCTGAACCGCCGCTTTTCTACGATGATGTCGCCACGTTCAGGCTTTAATTCGTCAATAACTTGCGTCCCTGCAGTTCCCCGGATCGCATGCTGCCGCACACGCTTAAACATGGGGTCAAAAGGAAGAAAACTATCGTTTGCGTAAACTATCGGAACTTTGTGCGCTCGCGCCACCTTCAACAGCTTTTTTATATTTGGGATTATCTTCTTAGCTTCTTCAAAGACGTTGTCTTTTATCATGTCTATGACTATTATCGCCAGCATTTTCTGTTAGTCCTTCAGCGTGCCTTTGAGCACAGCTCTCGCCACATGCAGCCTCTGTATGTAGTTCGTTCCTTCAGTGAAGTGAAAAGCTTTCACGTCCCGCAGCATCCGCTCCAGCGGGTGGTCTTTCATATAACCATGCCCGCCAAGTATGTCCATAGCGTAGTTAACCGCTTCAAGCGACTTTTCCGTCACGAAACACTTCGCCAACGCGGCAAAGCCCGGAACCCCCTCTTTGTTCTCATCGATCATCGCAGCAACTCTGTACAGTAGAGAGCGAGACGCTTCTATTCGCATGGCAATCTCCGCAAGCAAGAACCGCACGCCTTGGAATTCAGCAATCGGACGCCCGAACTGCACCCGCTCCTTTGCGTAGCGAGTTGCGTACTCGAGGGCGGCTTCAGCGACGCCGAGCGCCGCCGCAGCCACGTAGACACGGGTCGGGTTGATGGCTGCGAACGCTAATTGTATGCCCTCACCGCCGTCCCCTGCCAACAGGTGCTCTTTTGGGACGCGTGCGTCTCTGAATACTATCTCAGCGGACGCCGAGCCATGTAAGCCCATCTTTTCATCTATCCTCCCGATGCTGACGCCTGGGGAGTCCCTTTCCACGACGAATGCACTTATACCATCCAACCCCGCTTCAGGCTTCGTCTTGGCGAAGGTCACATAAAAGTCAGCGGCGCCGCCGCATGAGATGAAGCATTTAGTACCGTTGAGCACGTACTCGTCACCGTCCAAGACGGCGGTCGTTTTCATGGACGCGACGTCGCTGCCGGCGTCCGGCTCCGTCAGCACGAACGCTCCTATCTCACCATCTGCCATCCTCCTGAGAAATTTGTCTCCCGTTTTCTCGTTTTTTGTAGCCGTCAGACATCTCACCACAGACCCTTGGACGAGCAGCCAGAGGCCCATAGTGGCGCATGCTTTTGAAAGCTCTTCCACGGCAATGCAGCTCATGAGAACGCTGCCATAACCCCCGTACTCCTCGGGAAGAGGTATGAGGTGTACGCCCTGCTCTTTAAGTATTTCTAGGATCTCATACGGGAATTTGCCGCTCCTGTCTATCTCGACAGCTCTTGGCTCTATTTCCTTTTGTGCAATTTCACGGATGGCTTGCCGTACCATCCGGTGCTCCTCGGTCAGCATCATTCTTACCGTTACCCATCATTAAAGTTCTGTTTTTCGCTTTTAACCGATGATAAGAGCCGAGATTAGGAAGGTGTTACTGCAATCCTTACCTTTTCAAAGATGCAGCAGGGGAGGTGGGTGGGAGAAAAAGTGTTTAAGTAGAAGGAGTCATCCTAAAAATGAGTGAGGAAGGCGGTGCGGTGCGAGCTGATCGGGCTGACGAGGCGGAAGCGTGAGCTGCTCAACCGGGAATACGACAACTTCCAGCACTGGCTCGAGACGGGTGAGGACAGAGGTGTATATTCAGCATGCAAGCAGGATGCGAGGTGGCTGTACAAGAAGGCGAGGCGGATGAAAGGTGTTCCCATAAGGAAAGACTTGATAGACATTCAAAGAAGAGACACGAAAATAGCAAAATACTGGGCGAGGATAAGGGTAAAAGGTGTGAGAGGAGGCGTTGGTCGCACTCGCTCATCAACATTTCAATTTTGAGGCGTAGGGAGTATGCGAATCTCTGCTCGTCAGGAGGGATGGAGATTTCTATCTTTACGTCACGGTCAAGAAGGGGGTTGCGCTTAAGGAAGAATACGCATCGATCATTGCTGTCGATATAGGTGCGAGGTGGGCAGCCGTGTCGGGGCACGGCACCGTCGCCGCCTGAAGTTCTACGGGAAGAGGGTGAGAGAGGCTCGTGGAAGGTATTTCTGGCTGAGGCGCAAGCTCGGAAGGGAGAAGAAGTTGAGGGCGATAAAGAAGATCGGGGACAAGGAGCGGAGGGTTGTGAGCGACGAGCTTCACAAGGTAGCGAAGGACATCGTTGACGAGGCGGAGAGGCACGACGCTGTAATAGCGATTGGCGACTTGAAAGGCGTCAGGAAAAACAAGGGGAGGAAGGTGAACAGGAAGGTAAACTCGATGCCGCTCTACCGCCTGAAGGAGTACATCAGGTATAAGGCGTTTGAGCGAGGCATTCTGGTGATAGAAGTTCCCGAATATAACACATCGAAGCAGTGTTCGAGGTGCGGCTCGCTGCGGACGAAACCCTCTCAGTCTTCATCTGCGAGGACTGTGGATACCAGGTCAATGCGGATGTGAACGGCGCAAAAAACATATTAAAACGAGCCGTGGGCTATATGCGCACGGCAGGGCGCCGTGACCCGCCTGACGGGGAGCGGTTTGCCCTCTGGCAAGCCACACTCCCTAACCTCAAGCATCCGGCGGATGCCCCCATGGGGAGGAGGTCACAAGGAGACGGTACTTATCTCGTTCTTTGTAGCGGTCACGAATTTCCTTTTCAGCTCCTCCATTAGCTTCGATGTCGTCGCTTCGACAGTTACCCTTATCAGAGGCGATGTGTTCGACGCCCGCACTAACGCCCAGCCGTCGTCAAGCTCGACGCGAACGCCATCGAGAGTATCCACCCTGTCCTCTCCATACTCCTGCGAGAACTTCTTCGCAAGACTTTCGATAACCTTAAACTTTGTAGCGTCACTGCATTCCAAGTCCGTCCTCGCCTTTGGGAGTTTTGGAACCTCATCGGCTAGCTCTGAGAGCTTTCTGCCGGACTTCGCCAGTATTTCGGCGAGCTTCAAAGGCACGAGCATGGCGTCGTCGAATGGTAAATAGGAAGGCATTACGAAATGCCCACTGGATTCTATGCCGAGGATCGCATTCTTGCGCTTTGCTTCGAGGGTTAGAAACGTATGCCCAACGGGAATTCTTATCACCCTCGCCCCTAAGGGCTTCAGTTCTCGTTCGATTAACATCGAACACTCAACGTTCGCTAGGACGACCTTGCTCCCCCCCTCTGAGAGCAAGTCCTTGGCGATGAGCACGCCGCACTGGTCCGGTGCGAGCAGCCGCCCTTTCTCGTCGAATATGACGGCGCGGTCGCCGTCGCCGTCGAAAGCCACGCCGAAGTCACTTCCCTTTATATGTTTCTTCAGGGCTGTGAGGTGTTCCTCGTCGGGCTCTGCGGGTCTGTTCGGGAATCGGGGGTCTACGTTCGAGAAAAGCGAGAGGACACGCATGCCCGCTCTTCTGAAGAGCTCAGGCGCCACTAGGCACATACTGCCGTTGCCGCAGTCAAGAGCCACGCTCACGCCCTCGACGTCGAATTTCGAGACGAGGTACTCTATGTACTCGTTGATGAGGGTGGTCGCATGGTACTCGCCGACCTCGCTCCATACAGCGGGCGCCACGCCCTCAAAGGCAAGCTCCTTTATTCTTTTAAGCGCTTCTTCGGAGTAGCCTATGCCGTCGCCGTCATAGAGCTTGACGCCGTTCCATTCGGGAGGGAGATGCGATGCTGTGATGAACGCAATGGCATCCTTTCGCAGAATCCAGCCTGAGAACACGACGACGCCGAACGAGCCTGTTCCGACGTCGGTGACGTCGACGCCACAAGAGAGGACGCCTGCAATAAATGCCTTCGCAAGCATCGGCGATGTCGCCCGCACGTCATTCCCAACAACTGCACTTTTGAGGCCTTTTTCTCGTAAGTATGCGCCGAAAGCTTCACCCGCTCTCAGCATGACCTCAGCACTGAGATCCTCGCCGAAAACGCCTCTGATGTCGTACGCCCTGAAAATGTGCGGCGAGAGCTCCATGATTCAATTTTAGGGCGGAGAGTTTAAGAATATTGTTGCTGCTAATTCCCTCCTTTTCAAAGGTGGGCAGGGGAGGCGGGTGGGAAAGTATTTATACAAGGCAAATATTTTGAGCAGAAATGCTCACATACAAGTTCAGGTTGTATCCTACGAAGGAGCAAGAGGAGAAGTTACTGTTCATATTGGAGCAATGTAGGTGGCTCTATAACAAGCTGCTTTCAATCATAAACGAAAGCAAGAGCACACCACCGAAACGCAAGATGCAATCTATGCTTCCAAAGCTGAAGGAAGAGCATCCCGAGCTGAAAGAAGTGAACGCTAAGACCTTGCAGATGGTCGTTTTCATGCTTTATAACAATCTAAGGGCTTTAGCGGAACTGAAGAAGAAAGGCAGGAAGGTTGGAAGGTTACGATATAAGAAGCGGGGAAAGTTCAAGAGCTTCATCCTGAATCAGTCAGGCTTCAAACTCATTGAGACAGGGAATAGGTTTGATAGGCTATACATATCAAAGTCCCATAAGAGTTCATCGCTCCATTGAGGGAAATATAAAGCAAGTGATCATAAAGAGATACGGAAGCGGAGGATGGTATGCTCTTATATGCGTCGAAGAGGCTGAAGCTCCGAAGAAGGAGATAGAGCGTGTGCAATAGGCATAGACTTAGGCATAAAGGGCTTTCTCACAGACTCAGAAGGAAGAGCCATAGAGAATCCGAGATGCTATGAGCGAGATTTAGAACGTTTGAGAATAGAGCATCGGAAACTTTCAAGGAAGAAGAGAGGCTCGAAGAACTGGATGAAGCAGCTACGAAGACTATGCAAAGTCTATGAGAGAATAGAGCGAAGGAGAGATGACTTTTTGCATAAGCTCTCACGATTCTACGTTGATAACTACGACCTCATCGTGGTCGAGGACTTGGAAGTGGAAAACATGAGGAGGAACCACAAACTCTCATCCGAAATTTCAGATGCCTCTTGGGGGAAATTCCTTCACTACCTGTCTTACAAGGCTGAGAGAGCTGGTAAGACGGTAGTGAAGGTTTCTCCAAGAGGCACATCTGAAGGTCTATCTTGGGACGATCCGCTCCGAGATTATATATCTGCATGTAGAATACTAAAAAGAGGATTGGAGAAGCTGGGGCAGGGCCTGCCCTTTGAGCCTGTGGAGAGGAGACCTCTACTCCACATCACCGCTTCGGCGGTGATCGTGGGGCAAGTCGCCTCGACGAAGCAGGAACCTCCCCTCAGGATGCCCCTCAGTGAGGGGAGGAGGTCACAGACCTGCCGTTCCGACCCTCCGCCGTTTTCGTAGCTTTTGTTGCGTCGCAGCAGAAAGCTCCATCACGGCTCATCCTCCGGCGGCTGCGGGCGCGCGCCCGTCGCCGACCGCTTCGGCACGCCGCTCGGCATTCATTCGAGCTGTATGTTGCTGCCCCTCGCTCGTCAGGCTTCGGATTGGACAAGGCTTGACACTCACCCCACTAAAGTGGGGAGATTCTTGCTTCTGAGAGTTTCACAGACATAGGAGCCACATCGGCTTTTACCTCAGCCCCTTCCTCCACCCTCAGAAGCAAGGGGTGTGCCAGCACCCCGTTAACCCGTCTCCGTGGAGACGGGCTATTTTCCTTCCATCACTACCCGCAGAAGTTTCTCGATTATATAAATGTTTCGACGACCCGCCCGCCCCCTAATTCATCCCCTCAAGGGGCTTTCTTAGCGACATTTTGTAAGAAGTAGTGGTGGAGGCGGAGGTCATCAGTGAGCTCAGGATGGAAGGCGACGGCGACAACGTTTTCCTGACGTGCGGCGACGATGCACTCGCCTTTTTTCATGTTCAACGCTTTGAAGGTCTCTTCGGATTCGAGCTTCGCCAGGACCTCGACGCCCCTGCCGACGCTTACATAGCACGGCGCCCTGATGAAGACGGCGTTGAAAGGCTCTTCGCCGATTGCCGGCATTTTCAGGGCGACTTCAAAGGACTCCCGCTGCCGTCCGAATGCGTTCCTTTTGACCTTTGCATCTATGAGGCCAAAGAGTTTCTGACCGGTCTTTGCCACTTCCTCATCGCCCTCTTTTGCGAGGAGTACCATGCCGGCGCACGTACCAAGGACGGGGACGCCACGTTCCGCCGCCTCCAAAACCTCCGAAAATATCCCCTCTCTGAGCATTAAACGTGAAAGCGTCGTGCTCTCGCCGCCCGGAATCACGAGGGCATCACAGCTCGGTACGATTCCAGAGCGGCGTATGCTCACGACCTCGCCACGCAGTCCGAGCGTTTTTAATGCCTGCTGCATCGCAACGATGTGCTCTTCAACGTCACCTTGCACGCCTATGACCCCCACCCTCATCGATAACCCCCCTTATTTCGTAGCTCAAGTGTTTACATCACTTTCACCGCCGGCATGACTTTAGAGATGCCACCGGCGTTCTCAACGATGTAAACCTCATCAGCTACGTCTTCAAGCTCTCTGTGGTGCGATACAAGTATCATCTGTGGGATCGAGGCGCCGCCACCCATAAGGAAGCTGCGCATGGCACCTACAAGTTCTCTGACCCGCTCTTCGTCGAGAAATGCTGTGGGCTCGTCCATGACGACCGTGGAGACTTTGCCGACAAGGGCGCTGGCTATTGCAAGGCGGAGAGCAATGCCCACCGCCACCTTCTGACCGCCACTTATGGACTTTATAGGAAGCTCGCCAGCAGTAGTCATCACGTAAATGTTGAAATCTTCGTCGATCCGCACGCCGGAAATGCCGATGTTGAATTTCTCCAGATATTCCCCGGCGCGCTCGGATATTAGCGGGAGCGCAAACTCCCTGAGCATCCGCTGCACACCATCTTTCGAAAACGCCCATCTTATTTTTTCTAAGTCATCGACGAACTTCCGCATGGCTTCCATCTCATCTCTCAATCTCATAAGCTCTTCGATCCTTCTAGACAAGCGGCGTAGCTCCTCGACCTTACCATCCTTAAGACTCTTTGCGGTCCTCAGTTTGATGTTAAGCTCCTCAAGCTCACTCCTAAGCCTCTCAAATTCACGTTTTGCAAGCTCGTAGACTTCTTCGCTGAAGCCAAGCGCCTCAAGCCTCGAATTCAACTTCTCACGCTCCTCTGCCGTGCGCTTTAACTCCGCCCTGATATCCCCGAGTCGCATCCTTAACAGCTCTGCACGTTCTGCAACAGACTTAAGCTTATCATATTCCGATTTTTTTAGCCTGAGCCTCTTAAGCTCACTTTCAAGATCCTCGGGCGCGTATCCGAGCTCCGATTCAAACCTTTTGATCTCAGAAAGTTTTTCATAAAGCTCGCTTTTCACAGCTTCAAGCTCTTTTTCCACCTCAGCTTCAGCGCGCTCGGCTTCAAGTGCCTTCAGGATGCTGATGTGCTGCTGGTAGCCCCTACGTAGAGCCTCCAGCTCGCCCTTAAGCTTGTCTATGTCGCTCACGATCTTTTCAAACGCCTCTACCATTGGTGTTATTTCCATGAGCCTACTGCTCTTTTCTAAAAGCTCCTTTTTCGCCCTTTCAAGCTCGCGCTTGCAATTTTCGATATATTCAACGTTCACGCTGGAAGCTTCTTTTATTCTGCTGTCTATTCGCCTTATTTCCACCTTTAACGCTCCTATTTCGTCATAAAATGCCTGAGCCAGCGCCTCTAAACTCGACTTCTCAGCCTTAAGCCTGCTTATAAGCTGTTGTTTATGAGCGTCGTTCAGCTCCCTACCGCAAACTGGACACTCGCTTGCGCCTTCTATTTTCTTCAGGGTCTCATTTATCTCAGCTATCCTCCCAAGTGCCTCACCTCGTCGCCTCTCGAGCGCGAAAACCTCGTCCCTCGTTTTGGCGCGCTCCGTCTCCAGATTTTTAATCAACCGCGCTTTCACCTCAGAAGAGGCGGCACCTAGGACCCTAACGGCAAGAGCTTCCAACTCGCTGATCTCTTGTTCCATCTCAGAAATACGCGCCTCTAAGGATGAAATTTCGTATTTCAGTCGCCCTTCTTCCAATAAATACGCCTCTAAATTTTTCTTTTCAGCTTCTTTCTTCTCAAGAGACGTTTGGAGTTCTATAAATCTTTCATAAGCGTCTTTGGTAGCCTCAAGCTCTTTAGCGAGCCCCTTCACCTTTTCAAGTTCCTTTACAAGGACCTCCTCCCTCGTACGTAGGTTGTTCACGGCAGCTTTAGCAAGGAGGAGGCTCTCAAGTATCTGAATTTTCGATACTTCAGGTTCGAGGACTTTGACCCTTTCCGAGGCAGCTTCTGCATCTTCCAGCTCTCCAGCGAGGCGCTCAGCTTCACGACTCAACAGCGTTGTCCGTTCCTCGAGTGCCCTCATCTCGCCTTTAATCTTCTCATATTCGCTTTTTTTCTTCTCAGCGACTTCAAGAGCTGCTTTTGCTGCTTTGAATCTCTCTTCGCACTCTCTAAAGTCTGCCTCAAGCTCCCCTACCTTCTGCTTGAGCTCTTTTATCTCAATGTCGAGCTGCGTTTTGCGTTCTTGTAGAGCTTTGAGTTCGGCAAGTGGCTCTTTAAGTTCGTCGAGCTTGCTTTTAAAATGATCTATGACCACCTTCATTCCGTCATAGGCTTTTTCTAACTTTTCCAAGCCGAGGAGTTTTCCGAAAAGTTCTTTGCGCTTTGCAGGTTCAGCCTCGATGATGGCGGCGATTTCCCCCTGTCTTACGAATATGGAGTTCAGCACTTCGTCTTTATCCATACCAAGCGTCTTCAGTATTTCCTCAGAGACCGCCCGCTGCCCCTCGACGAGCTTATCTCGCGCACCTAAGCGGCGGAGCAGTGCCTCGCCTCCTCGCCCCCTGCGGCTTAACGTCCGCTCGACTACGTACTCGATGCCACCCTCCTCAAACACGAGCTTCACTCGTGAGGTGTCGGCGCCACGCCGTATCAAGTCCTCGAGCCGCTCCCCGCGAACACGTTCCCTAAAAAGGGCAAAGAGCATAGCATCCAGAATAGAGCTCTTACCCGCGCCATTAGGACCGACTATGACCGTGACGCCGAGCGGGAAATGTACTTTGGTACGCTCGTGGGATATGAAATTCCTGAGCTCCACGCTTTTTATAATCATCTCCGTGAACTACCCCTCGCTTCGCAAGGGGCTGCGTGGGGAGTTTGCAGGTCGTTGCCTGCCTTATCCCCCGGCTCACGCCGCCACTACCCACTATCCTTACGGCTCACGGGCTACTTCAACCAGCCTACGGGCGGTCCAGCCTTACGGCTGTTACGTCGTTACACCATACAACTTCAAAGTATTTAACTTACCACCTCCCCTGTATCCCCACGCTTATGGGGTCTTGCAAGCAACGATTTTATAAAAACTTGCTGCACCGCCTTGAGTTTATGAGATGAGAAGATCAAAGTCCTCACAAAGCTTATCGAGCGCAAGCAAAAACGCTTTGTAGCAGCCTATCTCAATGAGTAAGGTTCTTGAAGTATTCGTCCGCCCTATTAATAGCGGCGTTGGTGTCGTTTTCGGCGAGGAGAGAGTAAAGTTCCATGGAAAGATGTACGAGGTTCTCGTCCTTTAAAAGTTCTGACAGGAACTGCTTTATCATGTCCTTTTTTTCGCCCTTTCTGATTTTTATTTCCTCCCGCACGCCTTTTGCGATGAAAATAGGGTGCAGGTACAGGACTTTGCCGGAAACAAGCTTTTTGAGCTTACTTAGGATAAGAGGTCTGTTTTCCTTTTCGGTTTCGACGAAGACGTGCAGGATCGGCTTTTTCCCCTGAGGGGTGAGTGCTTCAAGCACTTTTTCCAAGCTATCTGCCCCGACTCGCACGCTCGTTTGCGGTCTTATGTCGAGGTCGATGTTATGGACCTCTACGTCGCCACGCTCGACATCTACGATGAAAAAGCCTTTCCCTTGCATCTTCCATGCCTGAATTTCATCTCTGCTCGTTATTTCTGTAGAGCCTGCATACGCAAGCACTCCTCTCCCAAAATTGAACGTGGTCCTTGTGTGTATGTGCCCAAAGGCGTAATACGTTGCTAGTTGCGGCAGGGCGTCCTCTTCAAGCTCATAGGCGCCCTCGAACGGTAAGAACCTCCTCACGGCTTGGTGTGCCACAAGCACTGCGTTTTTGTAGCCGCTCGCTATGGGGTCAAACTTCTTCAACTCTTCCTTGAGCATTTGCACCTTTCTACCTTTCAAATTGGAAACTCCCGCCACCAACACCTCCTCGCCGCCTTTACGCATGATATCATGCTGTAGCGTGCCGTCCGCTCCGAGGACGTGGACATCAAACAGGGCTTGCGGCGGCACACCTCGGCGCTTTGGTGTGTCGTGATCTCCGAGTACGGCGTAAAAGCGGACACCAGCATCTCTTATGCGACGGATACAGTTCTTAAAAACAAGCAACGCTTTTATTGGTGGCTGCGGCGTGTCAAATAAATCGCCGGAATGTATGAAAGCGTCAACACGCTCCTCCAATGCTTTCTCAACAGCCTCGGCGAAGACGTCGTAAAAGTCCTGCTCCCGCTCTTCTAGGTTATACTGCCTGAAGCCAAGATGCGTGTCAGCAATGTGCGCAAATCGCATCTCTACCACTATCGGCAGCGTCTTACAAGTCAGCGCTCGTCATGACTTTAAGAGAGACGGGCACCTTCACAACGCTGCCGAGCTTTGCACCGACTACGTATTCCAGATTCTTCTCAGTAGCGATGTCCACAATGCGTTGCGTGACCACGCCGTCGAAGACGACGCCTTTAACCGCGTCGTCGGCGCTTTTCAACTCCTCGACGAGGTCGCGAACTGCCACCTCACGGACGATATTGCCATCCTTGTCAAGAAGCCTCGCGTTGAAGGTGCCATTCAGCTCCATCATGTGCTCTTTGAGGCTTAGACGCCTTTCCGCTGCCGTGGGAGCGGCTTCTGCTCTCACCTCGCCCCTAAGCTCCTCCGCCCACCCTTCATACTTTTCGATCTCCTCCCGCCGTCGCAGCCTCAAACGACGCCCTCGAAGATACTCGAGCTGCTCCACCGGCGTCTTGTTACGCAGCGCCTTCATCACCTCTTTGTATGTCAATTCCTCCACGCTCTTGCCCTCGGGCGCAACCGCCACATAATCAATGTCTGCGACTTGCATGAGCTCCTTCAGCAGCAGCTCGCCGCCGCGATCCCCATCTATGAAGGCGGTAGCGGTCTTCGTCTTGCAGAGCTTGCTTATCACTGGCGGTATGTTGGTGCCCTCGACGGCTATCACGTTCTTAATGCCATATTTTAGCAGGTTTATGACGTCCGCCCGTCCCTCTACGATGATGATGGCGTCAGAATCCTCGATGTGCGGACCTGCGGGTAGGCCCTTGTAATACGTGACCTCCTCGACCCTTAGTGCCTGCTTCACTTCCTCCATCAGCTCTTGACTGTCCACACCCTCGTCGAACTTCTCCCGCAAGAGGCGCTTCGCTCTGTCCACAATCTTCTTCCTTTTCGTCTCCCGTACGTCTTCAATCCTCGTGACCTCAATGCGTGCGATGCACGGTCCGACCCGCTCGATGGTCTCGAGCGCCGCCGCCAGTATTGCAGTTTCTACCTTATCGAGGCTTGATGGGATTTGGATGGTGCCGCTGGATTTCCCACCCCTCGATTCGATGTTCACCTCTATCCTGCCTATACGCCCGCTCCGCTGTAAGTCCCTGAGGTCGAGCTCGTCACCAAGCAATCCCTCCGTCTGCCCAAATATCGCGCCTATAACGTCGGACTTCTCAACCACACCCTCAGCATAGATGTTAGCATGAATCACGTATTTCGTAGTGTCAACATCCTGCAACTCAAAACCCTCCCCTACGGACAGCACTCATTTTTGTTTTTGTTTGTCTTTGGATAATAAATCCTTTACTAGGCTATCACGCAGATAACCGCTTCAAAATTAGCTGTGGATAAAGTGGTGCTGAAAAGGGGCATCTAAGGGGCAGTGTGGCGGTTTAAGGCTACCAAGGGGAATTCCTGCTTTACGAAATAGGGGCAGAGGATAAATAAGGCATACACTCAGGTGACCTCCTCCCCGACTAGGGCTTCCACCGGAGGCATTGGGAGTTAGAGGGAGGTTGGGGGGCGTGCGGCACGAAGCTACGCTCCCCTCCGGCTTGGCACACAGCCCCTGCCCACATTAGGCGTGGGCTCGCTTCAATCCTCAGCTCCGCTCACATATAAAAACTTTCCCGCCTTCCCCAATCCCTTAGGGCTTTCTTAGCGACATTTTGTAAATAGGGTTCCAGTTCATGCCCCGCCTAAGGTTCTGGGGTCGGTTATTCTCCCTTTGACGGCGCTCGCCGCCGCAGTCTCAGGGCTGCAAAGGTATATTTCGGCGTTGTTGTTGCCCATACGCCCTTTAAAGTTGCGGTTTTGCGTGGAAAGTGCGACGTCGCCGTCTGAAAGCGCAAATGTACGTCCTATGCAGAAAGAACAGCTAGGCGGGACGAGCATGCCGCCCGCCCTCAAAAATATCTCGATAAGCCCCTCCTTTATTGCATCAAGCAACACCCTGCGGGATGCTGGGCACACAATCAATCTCACACCGCGTGCCACCTTCCGTCCCTTTAAAATCCGGGCAGCAGCTCTTAAGTCCTCAAGCCGCCCGTTCGTGCAAGAGCCTATGCAGACGACATTCACCTCCAGCCCCTCAACTTCGGAGACGCTCTTCACATTCTCGACGCGATGCGGGCATGCTACTAGCGGCTCCAGCTTCTCCGCCTCGATCACAAGCTCGTTCGCGTACTCTGCATCAGAATCCGGCTTAAGCTCACGAAACTCCCGCTCCCTCCCGTGCCTCCTCAAGAACTCACGGACTCGCTCGTCGGCTGCGCAAAGCCCACATTTCGCTCCAACTTCAACTGCCATGTTAGAGAGCGTCGCCCTTGCCTCGACGCTCATTTTCTCGACGGTGCTGCCCGAAAACTCAACGCTCATGTAAGCTGCGCCGTCCTCGCCGATTTCCCCTATAAAATCGAGAAAAACGTCTTTTGAGGAGACGTGCGGCGGCAGCTCGCCCTCCACCACGACTCTGAAGCTCTCAGGCACTTTTATCCAAGTCTTTCCGAACGCCAGTATGGCGGCGACGTCGGTGGAGCCCATACCCGTGGCGAACGCTCCGAGAGCGCCGTGCGTCGTTGAGTGCGAATCTGCACCTATGATTATCTTGAATGGCGCTGCAAAATTCTCAAGGATCAGCTGGTGGCAAATGCCATCGCCGTTTTCGAAGAGTGTTATGCCGTTTTCTTCGGCGAATCTTCGCATGAAAGCGTGAACGTTCGCCGCTCGTTCAGAAGGCGGCGGAGTCGCGTGGTCACATATTGCTACGACCTTCGAAGCATCGAAAACCTTGTGGACGCCAAGCTGCTCCATCTGTTGGATCGCCAGCGGTAGCGTCCCGTCATGCGCGAACACCAAATCCACGTCGAGTGTCAGAATCTCGCCAACCTCCACGTCCCTCCCGAGACGGACACTCAAAATCTTTTCTACTAACGTTTTACCTCCAGTCGCCAAGAAGGCTCCGTCCTGAGGGCGGGGATGAATTATGGGAGGCGGGAGGTTGGAGGCAGTTAATTTATACTCCGAAGATAATGTGAGTTTGGAACGAGTCCGTGGGTACATCCTGCGGTCAGGGGCTGCGGTGACCCCGCCCGAAGGGGAGCGCAGCTTCGTGCTGCACACTCCCCAACCTCCCATGCTTCCGGTGGAAGCTCCTTGCTGAGCGAGGAGGAGGTCACCTCCCACCCTCATCCCTACACCTCTTTTCTTCCATAAGACCCATCTCAAAAACTTCAGAACTAAGGAAAAATTCTAGGATGTCTCTCACCTTCGCATCTTCCTGCACGTCCTTAGAACCTATCTTTGCAACTACACCACGTACGTTCTCTTCAAACTCACCTACGAGTATCTTCGGTAATTCACTGCTCTTAAAGCCCTCCACGAGCACGAAATCAAAACCTTGAGCCTCGAGCTCCTGAAGCAACTCTTTTAACTCTTTTTTCCGCTCAACACGCATGACTCTATCCCCTTCTATCTCCACACCTACGACGACACTCGCTCCTGCTTCTAAAATGCGATGCGTATCCTTCCCAGGAACGTCAAGCTCCTGCGCATGCTTTATGTATGCTACCCGCCCGTAACGCCGCAACTCCGAAACCAAGCGTTCGATGAGCGTAGTTTTCCCTACCTTCCTCCGCCCGACGATGCTTGCGACCTTCATCTCCCATGGAAAAGTTTATGCTGTAACAACAAGTGGTTGAAATTTTTAAAGGGTGTGCCGCTGTGCCAATCTCGCTCTTCAGACAACCCCGCTCAGAAAGCAGCGAGAGCCGTCTCAAATTGCCAGAACTGGATGAAGTAGAAGTTGCTGACGTTAGGAAGTTCCTCAGCTGAGAAGAGCGAAATTGCGATGAATGGATCCGGTTTAAGAGCAGCGAGAATCCGGCTTGTCGGCGCCAGCATCTATTCAAAGAGCGATCCTAAATACTGCGGCTCGTGGTTGTCGCTCAATAAACGGACATCCGTCCCAGAATTCACAAACGGGTGGGCACTGAAATCGCTGGTCTGCTGGCTGCTTTTGCCGCCGAGGGACTTCAACCCTTCCCTTTAATCTTGGCTTTTTAAGATGGGACAAAAAGCTTTAACTTCTAAGATAGTAACTAAGAGTGAGCCTTGGTAGCTCAGCGGTAGAGCGCCTCTCTGGTAAGGAGGAGGTCGCGGGTTCGAATCCCGCCCAAGGCTTCGCAAATTAATTCATCCAATTTCCTTGCTCCCTTCTCGATGACGGCGGCGGCATTCACGACTCTCTGGAGCAGCTCAGCCAGCAGGGGCGGCGCCGGCTCGATCGCCGAAGCTGAAAGCTGGCGAGGAAGGGTGTGGGGAAGACGGTTGCGATAGTGGGAGCGAAGATCTGGAGAGGATTGTGAAGTAGGCTACAAGGTCATCCCGAGGCGTCCTACAAGTGGAAGGAGAAACTGGTCTCGTGGATCGAGCTGAAGCGGCGCCGCATTTTTGAAGTTGGGACTCAAACTATAACCGTAGCGACCCACGTGTGATGATGCGCAACGAGATCGGCGTCGCCGCATCCATCTTCGCCCCGTGTGGGTGGGTACAGGCGCCCCGCAGTCCACGGGGCGTGATGAGCGGACGGCTTCCTCTGAAGAGCGTATTGATGTGGATCTGCGACGACCATCACATTTCGTTCCGCCTGTCGAGATCATGGCACGGGCAGCCGGGAAGCAGATGGTGGAGGACATGCTGGCGATGCTCGACCCCGAGGACCAGATAGAGATTCTGAAGGCGGCAGAGGAGAACCTTCGGAAAATGTGAAGCTCTGTAAACTCTTCTGACCAAAACCAAAAGTCTTATGTAAGAATCTTTCATAACCCTATTTCGTGAGCGAGGAGAAAATCGATATAGGAAAACTGCCTTGGAGGAGGAGTTCTGACTTCAGAGAGAAGTTCTCCGATGTAATGAGGGTTGGCGTTGTGGGTGAGAGAGGAGTCTTTTTGGAATTCGGGCATCTTGATAACGACGGCTACGGGGAGGATGGGCGTCCTATGGACCCGCACATTAGTTGGCATACTAGAATCATCATCAGTTTTGAGCACTTGAAAGCCATCTCACAAGTTTTAACTGACATCGTGAAAAGGGAGGAAGCTAAAAAGGAGGGGTAGTAAGGTGAGAAGTGAAGGCTTAAGCTCACATGAGGAGGTATCAATTCTAAGAATTAAAACAGTGTTTCGACCTGAGTTTGTAGGGCGCGAGAGCAGCAGCATTACACCAATGTTTTCAGTGGATTTGCGGGAGCTAACACTTACTAAGAACCTTATCAGACCTGGCGTCTCGACAGGTGAAGAAGTTGAATTTTGGTGCGGAACAGTAACCGATAAGCAGATCGACAAGCGGGAACTGGAATTGATTTCGAAACATCTTGAGGAGGCGGAGAAGTGCAGGAGGAACGCTGAGGATCTAATGAGGCGAGACGAGTGGGTGAAGGCTGGGGAGATACTGTGGGGGGCCGTGTTGAAGAAAATACACGCTCTGGGTCGGCTTATTGGAATTCGAGGAACAAAAAAAGAGCATAGATTGGAAGTTCTCAAACGCGTTCTGAGCGAGGACGAGGTTAAAGAGTTGTATAAGGAGGGTGCGCTCCAGCTCCATGTAAACTTCTACACTGGGGACATAGAGTTTAAAGCTGAAGAACTTGGTATAGATCCAAGAGAGCTTTTCGATGAGTATTGGAACAAGGCTCAGCGGCTTTTTGACATCCTGAATGATCAGATCAAAGAGCGAGTAGATCAGAGTCAGACTGCCCTCAAGCTGGTGGAACGCTAAAGAGGTGTCACAACTGTGATGGATAAGCCCTCCTGCGGCGGAGGGGGTGTCCTCGGGTGTTTTTCCGGCGTCAGGAGTATGCTTTGAACCTCGGCGGGTAGCCCGCCCAAGGCTCTCTTTTTCTACGGCAATTTTATTAGGAGCGCCGCCCTAGGAAGATAGATGAGCAAAAAAATACTGCAGGTGGCGCTCGACGTTCTCGAACTGGAAAGAGCTATTCAAATAGCAAAGGAAAGCATAGAGGGTGGCGCAGACTGGCTTGAAGCAGGGACGCCGCTAATAAAAAGCGAGGGCATGAATGCCGTTCGAGCGTTAAGGGAAGCGTTTCCCAACCGCAAGATCGTAGCGGACATGAAGACTATAGACACCGGCGCCATCGAAGTTGAAATGGCGGCGAAGTCCGGCGCAAGCATCGTGGCGATCCTCGGCGTATCCGACGACTCCACGATAAAGGATGCGGTGCGCTCCGCCCGGAAGTACGGCGTGGAGCTGATGGTCGACATTATGAACCACGAGGATCCGGTGCGGCGCGCGAGAGAAGTTGTGGAGATGGGCGTGGACTACGTGTGCGTGCATGTTGGTATCGACCAGCAGATGATGGGCATGGACCCGCTTGACATCCTGCAGAAGGTCGCAGAGCAGGTGAGCGTCCCGATAGCGGTTGGCGGCGGGCTTGACGCTGAAGGCGCCGCAGCTGCCGTCAGTATGGGCGCCGATATAGTCATCGTCGGCGGCAACATCATAAGGTCGGCGAACGTCACGGAGTCCGCACGCAAAATCCGAGAAGCCATAGACTCCGCCCAAGTGAAGGTGCGGAAGAGAAAGGACATGGAGGAGGAGATTCGAGAGATCTTCATGAAGGTTTCAACGCCGAACATCAGCGACGCGATGCACCGTAAGGGCGTGATGCGAGGCATAAAGCCTATTGTCGAAGGCGTGAAGATGGTCGGGAGGGCGGTGACCGTCCAGACGTTCGAGGGCGATTGGGCAAAACCCGTGGAGGCGAGCGACGTCGCTGGCGAGGGCGACGTCATCGTGATCTATGCAGGATCGCACGAAACTGCGGTCTGGGGCGAACTTGCGTCCTGGGGTTGCAAGAGTAAGGGAATCGCTGGCGTGGTTATCGATGGCGCTGTCCGTGACGTCGACGAAATCCGTAGAATAAAGTTCCCGGTGTTCGCACGGCATATAGTCCCGAACGCCGGCGAGCCTAAGGGCTTCGGGGAGATAAACGCCGAGATAAAGTGTGGAGGGCAGGAAGTAAAGCCCGGCGACTGGATCGTCGGTGACGACAACGGCGTCGTCGTGGTCCCGAAGGAACGAGCTTATGAGATCGCAAGACGTGCGCTTGAGGTTTGGAAGATGGAAGAGAGGGTGAGGGCCGAAATAAAAAGAGGAAAGACCCTATCACAGGTCCTTGAACTTTATAAGTGGGAGAAGAAGTGAGGTACCCAGTCCTGTGAGCTGCTCCACGGCTAAAGCCGGGAGCTTCACGCCTCTCAGCCCAGGCTTCTTGAGGGCAACCTGCCCGGAGCCCGAGCCTCACGACGTGTTCAGGCTGGCTCACTACAGCCCCTGACTGGAGCCTATAGCCCCAGCCTCGTCGAAGAGAATATAGACGACGGTTAAAACCGTAAGCTTTCTCGCCGACATTTTGTAACGCCTCACCTCATTATCTAAAGCAACCCTTAGCATGTGTGACCTCCTCCCCCAGGGGCATCCTGAGGTTCGGCTCCCAGTTCATCCCCGCCCGCCAGCTTGGGGCGGAGCACGGCGTCGAGCTTCGGCTGCCCGACCCAAGCCCGCACCACGGGCGATGAACAATACGATGGTGCTATATAAATACATTCCCACCCACATCACCCGCCGCACTTAGCAGCAACAACATTCTTAAATATCAGGAGAATGCATCAGCTACGATGGAGCTTAATTCAGTAAAATACGTTTGAACGATAGGTCCGGACGGCGGTTGGTGCGGATGAAGCGCCGCCCGCGGGATATCAAAGGTAATATTTAAATAGTGTGCCAATGAACTTCTTCTCAAAGACATCGTGTCTATACGACGCAGCCGCTTCCCTCGTAAAATCGACAACGGGAGTCAGTAAATGTTAGAGGAATTAGAGGCGAGAAGGGACGATTTGGCAAGGAAGGCAGCGGAGTACGAGGTGTTGCGCAACAGGCTGAACGCAGAGGCGAAGAAGTGGGCGGAAATACGGAACGAGCTAAATAAAAAGGTTCAGGAGACTATTGAAAAGGCTAAGGAGTACAGGAGGCTGCGGGACGAGAACAACGAGAAGGTCACGGAGATGAAGGCGAAGCGGGACGAG
This sequence comes from Candidatus Alkanophaga volatiphilum, assembly GCA_029259545.1. Taxonomy (GTDB): domain Archaea; phylum Halobacteriota; class Syntropharchaeia; order Alkanophagales; family B39-G2; genus Alkanophaga; species Alkanophaga volatiphilum. Next base: position 1,198 of record JAPHEE010000007.1, on the reverse strand, counting down.
CTGAACGAGCAGGTTCGCCAGTGCTATGCGGAAATAGAGAAGTTGCGTAGGAAGAACGGCGTGAGAGTGGACATCATACGCTCCTTTGAAGAGCTGCGCCGTCGTATAGATGAGCTTGAATTGCGGCAGCAGACACGAGTGATGAGCATCGAGCAGGAGCGGCAGCTGGTTGCGAGAATTGCAGAGCTCAGGCGGGAGCTTGACGCTAAGATGAAGGAGCTGGAGCGGGATAAAAAACTGAAAGAGCTGCTGGAAAAGGCGAAAGCCCTTAAAGCCGAAGCCGATGAGTATCATAAGCAGCTCATAAAATACGCAAGGCTTGCTCAGCAATATCACGAAAGCATGGTCGAATGCTACAAAGAAGCAGACCGTCTTCGCGCTAAGGCGGATGCAGCGCATCAGAAGTTTCTCGAAGCGCAACGCTCTGCCGACGAGGCACACCGCCAGTTCGTCAGATATAGCAGAGATGCCCGCGACTTCGATCGGGTCATCAAGGGCATCTATCGCAAAATGTACGAAGATCGGGAGTTCAGAGAACGCCTAGAGGCGCGCAAGAAGGCGAAGGAGATCTACGAGAGATTCATGGAGGGTAAAAAGATAAGCACTGAAGACCTGCTGTTACTGCAACGCTCAAGGCTGCTCTGAGATGATGCGGGTCGCGGTCTTAGGGCCCGAAGGCACGTTCTCGGAAAATGCCGCAAGGCTCTGGTTAAAGGACAGGGTAAATTTCCAGTTGAAATACTATGATTCGATTTCAGATATCTTTGATGGCATCCTCAAAGGCGATGCGGATTACGGTGTCGTTCCCATTGAGAACTCCTTGGAAGGCTCCGTCGGGGAGACCCTCGACCTCCTGTCAAAGGAGCCTGTGAAGATAGTTGCTGAGGTCTTGGTCCCAATAAAGATATGCTTACTAGCTCGTGGCGAGCTCTCCGATGTCAAAATAATAATGTCGCACCCCCACGCCTTGGCTCAGTGTCGTGAATTTCTGAGGTCGTTAAAAGGTAAAGTAGAGGTGCGGGCAACGGGGAGCACTGCGCACGCCGCAAAGCTCGCTGAGGAGTTCAAAGAGGTTGCAGCTCTCGCCTCCGAGGATTCTGCATCGAAATATAATCTGAAGGTGCTCGCTAGGGACGTGCAGGATAGGAACAGCATCACGAGGTTCATAGTGATTGCAAGGGAGGACGCTGAGATCGAC
>JAPHEE010000006.1:60149-67209 GCA_029259545.1 Candidatus Alkanophaga volatiphilum | reverse complement strand
TAAAAAAGTACGCCCTCCAGAACGCTGTTAAACATAAGAAGCCACCGAGAGTTGATGCCGTCGTCAAGAAGCTGATAAGCGAGCACCCTGAGCTAAAAAATGAGATCAGGAGCCTTATCCCGGTCATTAAGGAGGTGGTGGCGGAGGTCAGCGAGCTTGGCATGGAGCGTTGCGAGGAGGAGCTTCGAGCTTTGGCGCCGGAGCTTCTCATAGAACTTTCGTCGGAAGTGGGCGAGCGCAGGGAGGGGGTATTGCCCCCGCTACCACGTATTGAGCGGGGCGTGGTGATGCGGTTCGCTCCGAACCCGAACGGACCGCCGACCCTTGGCAGCGCCCGTGGCATAATTGTGAATTCCGAGTACGCTCGCCGCTACAAAGGGCGTTTCATCCTGAGGTTCGACGACACCGACCCTGTGCTGAAGCGCCCGCTCCTCGAAGCTTACGACTGGTACTTGGAGGACTGCGAGTGGCTCGGCGCGAAGCCCGACGCCGTCGTGATCGCGTCAGAACGCCTCGAAATCTATTATGAGCATGCAAGACGTCTTATCGAGCTTGGCGGTGCCTACGTGTGCTTCTGTAGCAGGGAGGAGTTCAAAAGGTTCAAGGACGCCGCCTGCGAATGCCCGCATCGCAACACGAGTGTCGAAGAAAACTTAGAGCACTGGGAGCGCATGCTCGACTGGGAGTACGAGCCTGGTCAAGCCGTTTTGAGGGTGAAGACGGACATGCAGCATAAGGATCCTGCGCTGCGGGACTGGGTGGCGTTCCGCATCTTAAAGGCGACGCATCCCCGCCCGAGTGTCGCCGATAAATACTGCGTCTGGCCGACCCTCGACTTCGAATCCGCCATCGAAGACCACATCCTCGGCGTGACGCACATCATCAGAGGAAAGGACCTGATGGATTCCGAGGGGCGGCAGAGGTTCCTTTACAAGCACTTCGGCTGGAAGTATCCTGTCACGATCTTGTGGGGACGCCTGAAAATCCACGAGTTCGGAAAGCTCAGCACGTCTGAGCTGCGTCGCCGCATTGAAAGCGGTGAGTTCGACGGCTGGGACGACCCAAGAATTCCAACAATAAGGGCGTTACGTAGAAGAGGTTTTGAACCCGAAGCGATACGCCGCTTCTTCCTCAGCCTCGGCGTCAGCGAGAGCGACGTGGCTATCAGCTTAAAGAACCTTTACGCTGAAAACCGTAAATTAATCGACGAGAAGGCGAACAGGTACTTTTTCGTCACGTCGCCGCAGGAGCTGCGCCTCGTGAAGGACGGCGAGGAGTTCCGGGGCGTGGCGAGGGCGCTGCTGCACCCTAACAGGAAGGACTTCCGTGAGATCGAAGTCCGCGGCTTGGTGCTCATCAGCGGCGACGACGCCCGCACGCTGGACGTCGGCGACACCCTCCGCCTGAAATACCTGTGCGACGTGGAAATCGTGAGCAAGGAGCCTCTGACCGCAAGGGTGCTCGGCTTTGAGGCTGAGGCGAAAGCCGCCGGGGCTGAGGGCAAGAAGAAGCCCATAATCCAGTGGGTTCCTGCCGAAAACCACATCCACGTGGTCGTCAGGAGACCTGAGATCGAAAAGCCGGAGGAGCACGGCATCGGCGAGCCCCTCATAAAGCGGGAAGTGGGGAACGTCGTGCAATTCGAAAGATACGGGTTCGTGAGGATCGATTCGGCTGAGGACGGCACCGTGGTCGCATACTTTACTCACTAGCGTGAGAAGAACAGGGAGCATATCTTCTCAACGTACTTCGGTCTTGCGAAGATCGTGACGGTATCTCCGACTTTCAGCACCGTATCCCCCTTGGGAATGATGAGCTCGCCGTCACGCTGCACCGCAACCACAACTGCCTCTTTTAACTTCAGTTCGGAAAGGCTTTTCCCCGCAGCTATCGAATTCTCCTCAACGACGAGCTCAAAGCCCTCAGCCTGCCCGTCTCCGATGCTTACGAGGAAATCCTTGACCTTCGGGCGGCGTGACGCAAAATATAATTGCTTTGCGACGAGCATGTCCGGATTTTCAAAGACGGTAACGCCCGCATCCCTGAACATCTTCAGGTGCTCCTCCTTGTTCACAATGGAAACTACGCTTTCTATGCCAAACTCCTTGGCCTTAAGCGCTATCATGAGGTTTGTGGCGTCGTCGGAAGTTGTTGCGATCAAGGCGTCGGCACGGCTCGCCCCCGCCTCCTCAAGCGTCGCTCCGACGGTCGCATCGCCTACGATCGTGATGACATCATACTCCATCGCTATCTCCCGACACCGCCGCTCGTCCTTATCTATCACCACGACGTCATTCTTGTCCTGCACCGCCACTCGCACTAAGCTCCTGCCTATACCCCCCAACCCCACTATTATTATGTGCATCTCTGAACACCGTCGGAGCAGCTTTTATTTCTTCTGTCTTATGAACCTTACGCCGCCATTTCATGTCCACCTTACAAAACGTCGCTAAGAAAGCCTCGCTTTTTAAAGCGGGGGTGAGGGGAGGTGGATGGGGGAGGTTGGCAGTAGTCTTTATCATCGAGCTTAAATACTCCAAAGACCCTATAAAGAGTTAATGGTTAAGAAGCTAACGATATCGGATGATGCGTACTGGAAGCTGATGGAAGTCAAGGTCAAGCTTAGGTGCGAAACTTGGGAAGAATTTGCAGACAGAATCCACGGAATGGTGTTCAAAGATGAAAAGAGTGAATAAGTTCAGGCTAAGACCGACTAAGGAGCAAGAGAAGGTTTTGTTTAGCTTGTGTGAGATGTCAGCAGTTTTATGGAACAAGTTAAACTACGTCAGAAGACAAGCCTTCTTCGAAGGAAGATTCGACTGGAAAGAAGGAGTTGATGAGTTATACGACGAGTTTAAAAAGATAATTGGCTCAGCTACCGCTCAGCAAATCATAAGGAAGAACGATGAAGCTTGGAGAAGCTTCTTTGCTTTGTTAAAGTTGCAGAAACAAGGTAAGCTTCCACCACACATTCGTAAGGTTTCCCCACCTCGCTATTGGAAGGATAGGTTGTTGAATAAGCGAAAATTGATGACTGTCATCAGAAATGATTGTTATAGGATTGAGGAGGTGGGAAACAAGAAGTGGTTAGTCTTGCCTAAAGGGTTAAGGATTAGAATAACAGGAGAAATCAGATGGGAAGGAAAACAAGGAAGGTTAGAGGTATTCTACGACGACTTAACGGGAAGATTGTACGCATATCAGTCTGTGGAGGTTAATCAATCAAGGCGTACCGTCTCCTCTAAGAGGGCTTTCGTGGATCTGGGAGTAATAAACATCATAACAGCTTGGACTGAGGGGGAAAGACAACCGATAGCGTTTTCGGGTAAACCTCTCTTAGCAGATTGGTGGTATTGGACTAAGAAGACTTCTCACTACCAATCGATTGCTAAGAAGATTAACAGAGTGGATACAACAAAAAGAATCAGAAAGTACTATCGCAAGCGGAAGCTGAGATTTAGACACGCAATCAATACAATCGTTTATCGTTTCGTCAAACTCTGCCACGAGAAGGGTGTAACGGAAATCGTCGTTGGAGACGTTGGTGGAATAAGACAAAACAACGACAAGAATACTAAAGCTAACGCAATGATCCACAACTTCTGGAGTTTTAGATATATCATTAACCGTTTAATCACGACAGCAGAAAACTTTGGAATCAAAGTTAGGTTGGTTAAAGAAAACCACACATCGTCAGCTTGTCCATTCTGCGGAACTAAGGGTAGGAGAATAACCAGAGGTTTGTTCCACTGTCCCAAGTGCTATCAGATCATGAATGCCGATGTTGTGGGTTGTTTGAACATCGCTAAGAAGTGTAAAGTTATAATCCCGAACCCCTCTCGGAGGGGTAAGGATAACAGGGTGCTGACACACCCCGCAGTCCTCATGGAGGACTGCAAACCTCCCCGCAAGGAGCCCTCGCCCTTCAGGGCGGGGAGGATGTCAAACGCAAATGCTCATCCTCAAAGTGTTTCTGAGCGCCGGTCCGAGCCCCAGTACGAACGCCGCTGCTAAAATGACGCTTTGCAGCTCCCTATCTTCAAGGGACGGCAAAAAGTACAGAAGAGCTGTTATCACGAGGATTTTCAGCGGGAACATCAACACTACGGCTTCAGTTGAAAAACTGCAGAGCATGCTTTCGAGGACGTGCTTACTGCCGTATCCTAGGAATTTTATTCCCACGTATGAGGAGGAGGCGTCCAAGAGATGTGAGAAGATGACGTAGCTGCCGATACCGGTCAGAAATTCGAATCGTAATGTCCTCGCTGCTGCCCATACTAAGATGTGCGCGACGGCTGCTAATAGGAACACGAGGAATGGCGCCCAGAGGCACAGGCACCAACTGCGCCCGCCGCCGCACGACACGAAGAAAACGAGCGTGCCGACGAAAACGGCTACGCCTGCCCATCCAAATTTTTTTTCCGCTGCCCTCATCAGCCTTTCAGTAGGAGGTTCCCTCGTTGCTTTCGCCGCCGTCATGACGACGCACACCGCAAGCACGAGCAGCGTCGCCGCCAGCAGCTCCAGCCATATCAGCGGTGATACGAGAAAATAACGGTGCGGCGCCGGCACGAGCTCAGCGTCTTCGGCAACCCTTAGGAAGACGCCTGCTAGCACATAGGGCGTCAGACTCAAAAGAAAACGCTCGTCCACCTCGATCCTCCACCTTTTAAACAGCTTGTAGACAAAGAACGTGACTAAAAGCAGTAAAACTGCCCACGTTGCGGTGTTCACGACGTTGTATCCTGTGTCGTAAACTATAGGCGCCACGTAATAACGCCAGATGAACTCTTCGACCGTCATCCTTAGCGCCTCTCCTCAACTCAGCTCCCGCCGCAGCCGCAGTATACAAAAAAGCATGTCCTTAGCATCCTTTAAAGTCTCAACTTTGCTGCTCTCGGACTCACGCCAGCGCACCGGAAATTCCTTCACTTTTAAGCCCCGTCTCTGCGCCCGCACGAGGACTTCAGTGTCCCAAAACCAATGTTCATCTCTCACCTCCTCTAAGATATCCATCAAAGAACTCCTCCTAAAAGCTTTAAAACCGCACTGATGGTCTCGCAACTTAGAACGCAAAAGCAAACGAACTAAAAGGTTGAAAGTTACACTCATAAGCTTACGCTTAAATGTGCGGGCGGCGTCGCTCTCGGGTAGAAGCCTTGAGCCGGTGGCGACATCGTAGCCCTCCAGACGTACGGAATTTACTAGCTCCTCTAAGTGCTTAAGGTCAGTGGCGAGGTCGACGTCAAGATACACAAGCGTCTCGCCGCTCGCAAGCCTGAAAGCTCGCTTAAGGGCGCCGCCACGCCCAAGTCGGCGGTCGCTGTGCAGAAGCCGCACGGAGCTCTTCGACGACGCTATTTTCTTCGCAATCTCGTAAGTGCCATCGGTACTCCCGTCCTCAGCTATTATTATCTCAAAGCTCACACCCAGCTCCCTGAGTTTCTTCTCTACGGCGTCCACAGCTCTCTCCAGCCTGTCAGCTTCGTTGTATGCAGGGAGCACCACCGAAACCTCACACGCATCCTTCTGTCTTTCTTCGCCCTCCACTGCTGTCATTACAAAAATGTCGCTAAGAAAGCTTATGAATTTATTCATGAGATGAATTAGGGGAGGTTGGTGGTAGATTTCTATCAACCAAAACCTTTAAATAACGAATATGCTAAATATCTTGCAAATGAGGAAGTCGATTTCGATTCAGGAGGAATCATACTGGAAGCTGATGGAGCTTAAAGCGAAGTTAAGAGCAGAAACTTGGGATGATTTAATCGAAAAAATCTACGAAATGGTGCTCAAAGATGAACAGGGTGAATAAGTTTAGGTTAAGACCGACTAAGGAGCAAGAGAAGGTTTTGTTTAGCTTATGCGAGATGTCAGCGGTATTTTGGAATAAGCTGAACTACATCAGGAGACATGCGTTCTTCGAAGGAAGATTTGATTGGAAAGAAGGAGCTGATGAGTTATACAATGAATTCAAGCGAATACTGGGTTCGGCAACAGCTCAGCAAATCATAAGGAAGAACAACGAAGCATGGAGAGCATTTTTCGCTCTGTTAAGACTGAAGAATCAGGGTAAACTCCCTTCACACATTCACAAGATTTCTCCACCTAGCTACTGGAAAGATCGAAGAACTGGTAAAAGAAAGTTGATATCTGTAGTAAGGAATGATTGTTATAGAATTGAGGAGGTGAATGGGAAAAAGTTATTAATTCTGCCTAAGGGTTTGAGGATTAGAGTAACTGGTGATATTAAGTGGATTGGTAAACAAGGTCGCTTAGAAATCCACTACGACGACTTAACGGGGAGGTGGTACGCTTATCAAAGCATAGAGGTTAATCAATCGAGGCGTACTACCTCTCCTGAGAAGAGAGCTTTTGTAGACCTAGGGGTAATAAACATCATAACAGCTTGGATTGAAGGAGAAAGACAACCCATCACTTTTTCGGGTAAGCCTTTGCTGGCAGATTGGTGGTATTGGACTCGTAAAATTGCTCACTACCAATCGATTGCTAAGAAGGTTAACAGAGTAAATACAACAAAGAGAATCAGAAAATACTACTGTAAGCGAAAGCTGAGATTTAGACATGCTGTTAATACTATTATATACAGATTCGTTGAACTCTGCTACGAGAAAGGAATAACAGAAATCATAGTTGGAGATGTCAAGGGAATAAGACAAAACAACGACAAGAATGCTAAAGCTAACGCAATGATTCACAACTTCTGGTCGTTCAGGTACGTCATCGAGAGGCTGAGAACGACTGCCGAGAACTTCGGGATCAAGGTTAGGCTGGTCAAAGAGAATCACACGTCCTCCTACTGCCCGTTCTGTGGAACTAAGGGTAAGAGAATAACGAGGGGGCTGTTCTACTGCCCAAAGTGCAACCAAGTCATGAACGCAGACGTCGTAGGCTGTTTGAATATCGCTAGAAGATTAAACATAATCCCGAACCCCGGTTGGGGTAGGGATAACGGGGTGCTGGCACACCCCCTGCTTCTAAGGGTTAAGGAAGGAGCTGAGGTAGAAGCTGATGTGGCTCCTATGTCGATGAAGCCCTT
>JAPHEE010000006.1:57610-59832 GCA_029259545.1 Candidatus Alkanophaga volatiphilum | reverse complement strand
GCCTCAAGCATCGCCGCAAGCTCTTCAGGACGCTGTCCAAGTAGCGGGATGATACGTCCCATGTTTTCGACGGCTACCGAAAGTCCACACTCTTTTGCGCACCTGCTTATCCTCTTTATCGCTGTGATGGAGCGCTCTCGGCTCTTCTCTGGAGTCTTAAAAGCCATCGGCGAAATGATGCCTGGGTGGATTACGCAAATCTCCTCAATGTACTCGTAAGCTCGTTCGATGCTTTCTTCTATCTGCCTGACGCTCTCCTCCCAGATGCGGTCGTTCAAACTCGCAATATTTAAATCGGAGAACGGGGCGTGCAGCGAGAGCTTGAGGTTCGTCGTCTCGTGAAGCTCCTTTATCTCGTCGAGCATCCCCGAAACGCTCTGCGACCCCTCGTCTATGATCTCCCAGCCTGCGAAGCCAAGGTCTTCGAGCCTGAACATCCACCGTCTTGGATCGTCCTGCATATCTATCGAAGAGAAGTATACTTCCATTTTTACCACCCTGCCAACCAGCATCAGTACCGCACAATTTGCGGCTTGCTTGACAAATCGTAGAAAATTAGTGGGGCCGGTAGGATTTGAACCCACGACCAAGGGATCTGGAGTCCCCCGCTCTTCCTGGCTGAGCTACGGCCCCTCATTCATTGTTCCTTATATCCTAAGATATAAAACTTCTCATCATGCTCCGCCAAGGCGACGCGCGCCCGCCTGTCAGTCCTGAGGCTTTGGATGTAGGCATGCCCCTGAGTCCCAGAAGCTCAAATAACGCGCGCCCAGATCGGTAGGGGCCGAAGAGGAAGGCGACACCCCCACACCATCGCTGACCTCTACCGGCTTGAGCCAACCCTCGAACTTAGCTCTCTGCTTGACAGCTAACCATACCACGCCTCTACGCCTCGTGAGAACTTCTCTGAGGGCATCCATCACGGATTTGAGGGTCTCCATAGCCGTTCACAGAGATTTGGCCGCGATTTTCTCGCACACTCATTTAATGTAGCATCGAAACTAAAACAGGTGTTACAGCGAATTTCATGCGAGAAGTAACAGCGTTACTGAATGAGGAATCAGAGTACTTCCAGATGTAAAGGCTTGCCATTACGGTCGTAGCATGCCCAATCCGTATCGCCGTAGGGGTAGCAGACGATGATGTGACACCTGCCAAGCCTTGAGAACATGAAAAGGTCCTCCTTAGAAGGTAGTTTTTGCGGCGTGGGGTGGCTGTGGGCAGAGCCGATGACGCCCATGCCGAGCGGTAACATTTCCAAACGCAGCGTTGCGCTCCTCCGCGATGAAAGCGTGCCCGGCAGGAGTATGATGTCGTTAATGACACCGCGCTCCGCAGCGAGCAGGCATAAAAACTCTTTGGGATGCTGCGCCCTGCTTGCGTTTAATATCAGCTTCAGCGTTTCCTTTGAGATCCTTTTTATCTTCATTTCACTTCTGCCAAATTCCTAAAGGCTTTCGGCGGCGAAGAGCGCAGCGCCAAGAGCACCGGCTATCTGTGGCTCTTCAGGCACCGCAATCTCTACTTTCAGCCGCTCTTCAAGCGCTCGGACGACGCCTTCGTTCTTCGCGACACCGCCGGTCATCACGACACGCTCTTGGATCCCAAGCTGTCCGACCATGCCGGCGGCGGGCGATCGCCCTGAAGATGGCGGCAGCGATGTCCGTTTTCTCGTGCCCGCTCGCGATCAGCGAGATCACCTCAGACTCGGCGAACACCGCGCAGACGCTGCTGACCTCGACATGCCTCTTCGCCTTTCGAGCCAGCTCGCTCAGCTTCTCGAGATCGACCTCGAGCGCCGCCGCCATGACTTCGAGGAAGCGTCCAGTGCCTGCAGCGCACCGGTCGTTCATCACGAAATTGACGACTTTACCATCGTCGTCAATGCGGATGACCTTGCTGTCTTGCCCGCCGATGTCGATAATTGTATGAGCATCAGGAAAGAAAAACTTCGCCGCTCTCGCGTGGCACGTTATCTCCGTGATTTGACGGTCGGCAAACGGCACTCTCGAACGCCCGTAGCCCGTCGAAACTACATATGCCAAATCATCAAAGCTCATACCTGCTGCTTTCAGAGCATTTTCGGCAGCGCTTCTCGAAGCGTTCTCGTGTGATGCGCCACTCCTCATAATGCTGAACGATATGATATCACGGCTCTCTGCATCTATGATGACGACCTTCGTGAATATGGAGCCGACATCAACGCCCGCTACCGCCGTCAT
>JAPHEE010000006.1:44943-57590 GCA_029259545.1 Candidatus Alkanophaga volatiphilum | reverse complement strand
CCCTGCGCGCGCTGCTCCGCCTCACTCTCGCCGCCGTCGAGCGTCAATCGTCTCGAAGAGCGCCTGCAGCCTCGTCTCTATTTGCGCCTCTGAGACCATCCTCGAGTCCACCATGTCCGCCTCGATGACCACGCCGGGGACGCCGAGCCGGCGCTCTACCTCGTTTATTATCTCCTGCTGTCCGACGTTCCAAGCACGACACGTCCTCGACGCAAACATCACCAAGCCGTCTATCGAATACTCTTCCACGAGCTTGGTGACCTCCTCGAGCGCGCCCTCCGGCATGAAAACCGCCGCCTGCTGCGCCTTGGTGTAGTAAAGTTCGACCCAGTTCTGCACGACATCGTCGGCGTCCGGGTCTATATACTCGGGGTGCGGGAAGAACTCCCAAGGGTAACGCCCGCAGATCGGCACCGCCCCGTACGACACGAACTTCCGGATGAACATCCCGAGGAACGCCCACGGCAGCCAGCCGTCCCAGTACAACCTGTATTTCTCGCCATCCGCCGCCGGTATTTTCTTCTCAGCTCGCTCCTTAAGCTCGCAGAGCAGAGCCTTGTAATACGGGACGGTTTCCGGCTTCCCCATCATGTAAAACACAGGAGCGATGCTCACACCATAGTCCCAGAGCGTCCATGGTGTGGGTTTCAGCTTGAAAAACTCCCAGCATTGGTTTCGGATCGTCGCAGCTTCTTTTAAGACCCTAAGGATCCGTCGCAATCCCTCTTCATCAAACTCTTTACCGCAAACTTTCTCAAGCGTCGGTATTAAATTCTCCTTTATCTGCCGGACCACAAAACGCTCAAGCCGCGGCAAGTCTTCCTTGCGGCGGGGCGGCGGGAAGTCCACAGCAACCACCGGAATCCCAAGACGGCGGTGCAACGCCTCTGCATAGTGCGCCATCTCAGTGCAGAGCCGCCCGATGATCAGTAAGTCTGGAATTGGCAGGATGACTTCCTTCTTCACCGGATGCCCTCTGAGGATAGCCGCTGCCATCCCGGTGTGTAACCTGTGGTATGAGCATGTGTCCATAAGCTCACCGTCAGCCTCCGCCGCCTCCAAGACCTGATCGCCAGCTTTGCGTCCTGCGCAGTAGGCAGCATAGCCCGCCATGAAATGGCACTTCATCCCCATCGCGTACGGAAATATGAACAGCGGTCCGGAGCACCACGCAACCTTCTCGCCCCGCTCCTTAGCCTCTCTAAGCTCAGCCCAGTGCCTATCTACAAGTGGACCTATGAGGCGGGTCGTCTCTAACCTATTCAGCTTATACCTTTTCTTCTCAACCATCAAGCACCCCTCCTCAACGCCTCTGCAAACGATTGCAGCCGCGTCCTTACCCCCTCTAAAGAAACAATCTCGTGCTCTACCTCTATCATCACCTCAGGAATGCCCGCCTGCACCAGCCCCCTCTTGATGTCAGGGTAATAACACAGATGCGGTGGGCAGAACTTTATGAGTAGTGAGATCACGCCGTCTGCATCATTCCTTTTCACCATATCTACAACTTCGTCGGTCCAATTCATTTCCCAGTCGCCTTTAGTCGGGCACGTCGGCTTCCTTCTCAGATAGCGGTCGGCGAGCGCCTCCAGCGGACGCCGCCCGTCGAGTTCGACGTCGTTTGCAAAGTATTTGTAGCCAACATAAAGGTCGTCGTCCACGACCACCATGCCTAAATCCTCGATCATATCGAGGATTTCAAACTGTGGCGTCTGACACAGGGCGCCAGTAAGCACGACCTTCAGGTCGCCTTTGACCCGCCGCTCCTTTAAAAGCTCCTCATGCCGCCCCTCAAGCTCTGAGAGGAGCTCTCTGAGCCAAGAACTGTGCTCCTCCTTCGGTACGAGCATGCTCGACCATACAACCGCCATTACCTCTCTCGCTCGCAAAATGCCCGGATTCTTTCGCCTGAACTCGTAGAAACGACGCAGTAAGCGTCTATTCTCGTTGTAAATTTCGATGCTCCGCCGTAAGTCGTCGTCACTTATTTCACGACCTGCAAACTTCTCAAGGCTCGCTTTGAAGCGCTCCAGCTCCTCTATCAAAAAGTCCTTCGTCGCATTTCCTGGAAAAATTGCCGGCAAATACAAGTATTCTAGGTATGCTGGACGCACATGTCGCTCCAAAATGAATGGCAATTCCTGTGCTTGCAAGCACGTCCTGTAGATGACAAAGCCGTCGATGAAGTTCAGCTTGCCGCGAACGGCATCGTCTACAAAACTGCGGGTAAGCCCGCAGTTGAACGTCTGCACGTACGCGTGCCCGACGGTCACAGGCTCGTCGCTCCGCCACACCACGACAGGTAGCAGCCCGGCGGCGTGTACAAGCTCCTCCGGCAGCCACATCGGGTAACAACCCACGACTTTCTTCCCTGTGCGCTCCTTCCACTCATAAACCGTTCTATAAGGATTTTCCACAGCCCTCAAAAACGGCTCTAACTCGCTTTACCTGACGGCTCACTACCTCCTCGGGCTTGCTGCCCCGCTCCATCGGCGATACCTCGAGATCCGCGTCGATCACCGTGTTCCATAACTCGTCGTCCATTTCTGTTATCGGCGTGACGACGTTACGGCTGACGTTGCTCTCAAGGATGTCTGTCCCGCTTGCAGCTCGCTCACTGTCAGCGGCGTCGCGAGACGCACCGATAGCTTCAAAGCCTTCTGCCTTGGTGTCTTCAGCAACCTCTGCAGCCCACCGCTCGTGAATGTCGGTGACAACGCCCTTCGCGTTTTCCTGCGTCAGCCGCCGCATGTCCGTCCGTCTAATGCCCGCGCCCGCAGACGCTGTCACGATCGCAACTTTGCCCCCTAATCGCTTCATGTTATCATCTCTGCATCGTTCATTATTATTTCTAACGATTTTCACCTTTGAAAACATGCCGTGTCAGCCTCATTATCTCATCAGCAAGTGCCCTCACAGGCAGGGGCTTGCATAAAAAGCCACTTGCACCCTTTTTCAAGGCACGCTGGCGCTCCGCCTCCACGTCTTCAGGGGCGCATGCTGCAAGACTCGCCAGAATCAGCACTTTGACCCGTGGGAAGTTCTTCTTCGCATATGTGAGAAGCTTGTAGCCCGTGTACTCCTCCTCGGGCGCAGGTAAGTCTTCACGCCACCGTTCTGCCTCCTTTGTCAAGTCTAGTTCTATTATAGCGACATCAACATCGCTCAAAAGCTCCGATGCCACTTTAGGGTCTTCCGTGCTGATGACTTCGTACTCCGCAACGTCTTCGGCGTTTAAAAACTCCTCCAGCACGTCTCGAATCTTAGAAGCTTGCGAGTCAAAAAGTAAAACCTTCACTTCAGGCATTTCCCTGCAGCCTTGAGTATTCGTATAGCATGCCGAGCGCTCGCACAGCGGTCTCGAAATCCAAGAATACTGGAAAATCTAGCTTTTCCAGCTCCCGTGAAAGCTCATGCACCGCAGTCACTTTTGTGCCGTATATCCATATAGCTATAGGCTTCGAAGCCTTTTCCTTTAGCTCGTTAAAAAGCTCGACGTACAGCTGCGGTGGTGCCGCCTCACCCGTCCACAGGACGACGGACACGCAGTCCACGTTCTCATCCTCCAGCGCCGCCTCTATCGTTTTTTTGTATATCTGCACGAGGTCGCCAGCGAACATGGCAGGTCCGACATCCGAAGGATTCTTCGCAAGCGATGGGAATATTTTTTCAAGCTCACTGATCGTCTTTTCCGAGAACCTCGCAAGTTCCAAGCTGCACTCGTAGGCAACGTCTGTGGACATCACGCCGGCGCCACCCGTCATTGTGATTATGGCGATACGGTTGCCCTTTGGGCGGGGCTGCCCGAAAATCTTGGGGATTTCAAAAAGCTCTCTGAAGTTCCGCCCTCTTAACACGCCAACTTGCCGGAACGCTGCCTCGTGACCTCCTCCCCCGACTAGGGGGCTTCCACCGGAAGCATGGGAGGTTGGGGAGTGTGCCAGTGGCGCTCCCCTTCGGGCTGGGTCACGGCAGCCCCTGCCCCGAGCATATAGCCCCGGGCTCGTTTCAATATATTTTTAGCTCCATTAACATCTGCATTGATTTGGTAGCCACAATCTTTGCAGATGAATAAACCCTGAGAAGGTCTTTCAGTATTCATCGAACCGCATTTAGAACACTGCTTAGACGTGTTAAACTCTGGAACTTCTATAACCAAGATTCCTCTCTCAAGGGCTTTATACTTGATATACTCCTTCAAGCGGTAGAAAGGCATCGAATTAATTTTCCTGTTCACCTTTTTTCCTTTATTGCTATTCCTAACACCGTTTAGGTTACCTATGGCGATTATGGCGTTGTGCTTCTCTGCCTCGTCAATGATGTCCTTAGCAATTTTGTGGAGTTCATCGTTCACTATTCTTCTCTCCTTGTTTCCAATCTTCTTTATAGCTCTTAACTTCTTTTCCCTTCCAAGCTTTCCCCTCAACCAGAAATACTTTCCTCTAACTTCTCTAATTCTTTTGCCGTAGAACTTTGGTTTACTGCGGTGCCGTGCCACCGACACGGCAACCCATCTTGCTCCCATGTCTATCGCTATAATAGATAAGTATTCTTTTTTGACCTCAACTTTCTTCTTAACCGTGACATGCAAGAAGAATTCTCCATTCTTTCTAACAAGCTTAGAACCACAAATCTCCCATTCTTCGAAGCTGAAGGGTTGATGTGCAAGTGCAACCTTAACCCCACCTCTGACACCATAAACGGGAATGCGAGCCCAATATTTGGCAAGCTTGTTATCAGTTTTCCGAATATCCATCAAGTCTTTTCGAATTACAAGAGGGTATTCTTTATCAGGGTCAATCTTCCGATAAGTTCTCTTCCCTTGCTGTTTCGTTGCAGAATAAACCCCTCTGTCTTCTCCTGTCTTTAAGTAGTGTTGAAAGTTGTCGTATTCTCTGTTAAGTAGTTCTAACTTTCGCTTTGTCAATCCTATGAGCTTACACTTGATGGTCTTTGTTATCTCTGTTTCCATCGTTCTTTATGCAGACTTCAAAGTATAAAAACTTTTCCCACCCACCTCCCCTAATTCATCCCCGCATTGAAATGCGAGGCTTTCTTAGCGACGTTTTGTAGATCTCGCCAGGGAAGCCGAACAACCTCAAGTTTTTGATGATGACGTAGCCCCCGAACCACCCCTCGCGGAGGGCGCCGATGATGGCGACGCTTCGGGGCTCAAAGAAGTAAGAAAGGTCGCTTTCAGGCTCCGCTTCAGCTTCCCCTCCTCTTTCCACAGCACTAACCATATTATTCACCCATCCGCTCCAAATCTTCAGCAATATCGTCAAGTCCAAGCTCCAAGAGCTTCTGTTTTGTTGGTACGCCCTTCTTCACATCCCATCCCCGCTCGTCGTAATAATCGTCAAGCATCTTCCCCAAATCATCCTTAGAAAGCTCCTTCGTCCTGTAATAATCCATGAGTGTGGCGACGCCGCCCTCAAACCTCAGAGGTTCGAACCAATGTTCAGGAATCTTATCATGCGCCCTCGTAGATCCCTCTCTGACATTTACTGCCTTGAAGACGTTCCAAGCCTGCTCTGCCGCCCTCATGAGCTCTGCCGCCGAGATCTTGACCCCAGTAGCCTTTGAGTACAGCTCTGCACATATCTTCGCACTGTAAAATCTGTTGTTCATATGCCTGTTACAGATGCCGAGCGAGCTGAGCACCGCATACCAGTCTTCGGCATATCTCGTGAGCCTTCCGATGTTGAGCCCCGCTGCGAGTATTCTCTCTATGGCGTCCCCAGGTGCGTCCATGCGTTCGCAATGTCTTCTGAAGGCTTCGGGCGGCGTCCCGGGCACGTACGTCGGGGAGCCGCCAGTTGCTGATGTCGGTCCTCTCGGGCACACTATCTGTTCGAACTCCATGGTGCCGAGTCCTGAGAGCCTCGGATCCCAAAGGCAATCCTTGCCCTTCACGACCGCCGCCTGCCGCTCGGCATCGAACTTCTGGAACACCGCAGTCCAGCCATCTGCGAGGACGTTCCCGACGCCTCGCCTGAACGTTATTTTCTCGATGAGACCCGCCAGTGTGGAGAAGTCTCGGCGGAGCTTCATGCCGTCCATATCTTCTTTCCTCACAATTCCGTTTTCGTAAATCCTGATGAGGAAGTCCGCGAGGCTGCTGAAGGTCAGCAGGCATAGCCCGTACCTGTTAAGCATGTCCGTGAGCTTCAACGCTTCCCGGTAGTCGTCGGTGAACTTGCTGAAAAGCGTGGCGTTGAAAAAGCTGCTTGCATACGTGATGAGCCCCGCAAACGCCCCGTCTCTTATCTCTAAAACGTCCTTATCTGCTATAAAACATGAGGGACATGCCACACGCATCTTCTTTACCTTCTTGTAAGTTTCAACGCCGTAGAGCTTGGCTACCTTCTCCTGAAGGTCGGGTGTGAAAAATTGCTTGACGTAATTTTCCCAGTTCGACATGATACCGAGGTCCACACAAGCGTCCCGTAGCGGATATCGACGGAGCCGCTCGTACAAGCCTTCAACGATTTCCAAGAAGCCCTTGGCGTCCGCGACGCTCACGCCGCCGCTGCCGCTCACTACGATCGCTTTGAGCTTCTTGGCGCCGAAGACGGCGCCGAGCCCGCCCCTGCCGAGCGTCGCCGTCTTGTCGACGAGCGCCAGCGAGAAGCGTACGAGATTTTCACCGGCTTGTCCTATGGAAATGATGCCGCAATCGTTTCCATGCTCCTCCCAGAGGGCGTCCGCCGCCTCACAAGCGTCCATGCCCCAGAGGGCTGAAGCATCGCATATCTCGACATCGTCATCGGCAATCCTCAGCGGGCTTGCTCGCTGCGCCCGTGATGACAAGGTGGTCGTAGCCCGCGTATTTGAGCTGCGACGCAAAGTTCATGCTGCCGCTCGCCGTCCCGACGGCGGACGTCAGCGGGAACTTCGTCGTGCATACCACTCTCGAGGCGCCGGGCGCGAGCGTCCCTATCAAAGGCCCCGCTCCTATTATCACCGGGTTTTCCGGCGAGAGCGCCGCCGCCCCACGCCGGCGAACCGCACGTCCGAAGCCGCCGATGAAGTTTTTGGCGAGCTGCGTGTCGAGCGGCTCCTTACGAACGCCGCCGCTGGAAAGGTTTACATGAAGGATACTTCCGGCATAACCTCCCGCATAGGGCATAAACTTCACCTTTTCAGCAAAGCGCCATAAACGCAGAAGTCCGCACACAGACCGCATTTGACGCAG
This sequence comes from Candidatus Alkanophaga volatiphilum, assembly GCA_029259545.1. Taxonomy (GTDB): domain Archaea; phylum Halobacteriota; class Syntropharchaeia; order Alkanophagales; family B39-G2; genus Alkanophaga; species Alkanophaga volatiphilum. The sequence continues at coordinate 50,392 of JAPHEE010000006.1, read as the reverse complement.
TCGTCCTTAAAGCTTATGCTGAAACCATGCCTCCTAAAATCTCTTTGAACAACAATCCTCGCCTTCGTCGGCGCAAAAATCCCGGCATGCGCCAAAGAACACCGCAGCTGGCAGATGCGACAGCCAACGCAATTTTCAGGCCGCACAATTACCTCAAGCTCGTCACTGTTCACAGTCACTTTTTTGCCTCAGAGCCTTTATAAAATTCTCGTTCTGGACGCCGCTCCATCCCTTTTGGACACTTAATGCGACGATTCCATGCGCAAAGCCCGTTACCTTTAAATACTATAAAATTAATCACGATAAAGCGTAAAACTCAGGAGGGAAGTCAAGATGGGCGAGGAGGAACGGATGGGTCCTGTGGAGAAGATAGAGGAGAAGCAACTGCTGCCGAAAAACGTCATCTGCCCTGCCTACTTCGACCAGCTTCAGTATAGAACGAGATGCGGCACAAAGATTGCAAAGAAGGCGCCCGCCGTGCTTCAATACGAGGAGCTTGGCCCTATGGTTCATGATATATTCCATAGGATCAAGGAGATTCCGAGGAAGGAGTGGCGGAAGTTCGGCTTCGGCGGTCCTACTAATCCTGAGTGGATAGAGCCGATATACGTGTATGTGTGCGAGCGGGGAACGCATCATTGGGTCCGGCCGTGGTGGTGGGCTGATGTTCCCGTGGTCCCGCTCAGGGAGATTTTCGAGCTCAAGGAGAAAGCCGTGTGGCCTTGGGAGAAGGAGTCATCTGAAAAGGCTATAAAGGAGTACGAGGAGAAATGGAGGAAGGAGGTGGAGTGAATGGCTGAGGTGAAGAGGAAGCGTCCGTACTACGACAACACGGAAACGTGGCCGATGTGCAGGGATATCTACACCGCTTACGTCATCGGACGCCCCGGAGACCCGCAGCGGGAAACGCCCTCTAAGCTGAACATGGCACGCTGGTACCTGCACAACATGCAGGGGCAGCAGGAGTATGTTATAAGGTTCTGTGAGAACCAGCAGGTAATAAGAGCGTGGAAGTCTGGCATCTTTAAGGACATATCAAAGGTCATCGCCTACCTCTCATTCCCGCCGGTGTTCGCAACCCGTATCATCCAAGACCCCCCGTCCATGATCCTCCTCTACGGGCGGAGCGTTGATACGACGTTCGTAGGGGTGGACGGACGCACCCTCGAAATGCAGCAGTACTTCCCGGACCTCCACTACGAGGACGGATACATCACCAACGTCTGGCAGTTCGATCCCGAGTTCGGCATGGACCTTCTGGAGCGACGGCACCTGAAAATCGGCGAGAAGCTCAAGGACCTGATATGGTCGAGACCCGCGGCTGAAGCCGGCATGCTCATCCGTGACATCTTCCTCGACGTCCGTAACGAGATGACGCCGGAGTACGCCACCTCCGCATACCACATCTGCGGCTGGTCCATCACCTGTGCGGGCTTCGAGTCGCCAGCGCCCAACAGATCCGCAATCGAGCTTTCAAGGCAGCTCTACCAGTGTCTGAACTCTGTGAAGCTCGGCTGGCCGTTCAAGATGTGGGACGGCGAGTTCTTCCCGAGACCGCCCGCCCTCGACCTCATGGCGCAAAACCCGCCGTCCGTCTTCACTTACAGATTCAACGGGCTCATCCTCGGCTCGAACTGGGCGTCACGGTTCATGCACCTGCCGCAGTGGGTATACATCGACAACATTGGCGCGGAAATCATACCGCCGACGCACGAGGAGATCGCATACTCGATCCTCAGATACGGCATGGACCGGTACAAGATGCCGGAGACGTTCGTGCAGTCGAAATGGGTTTACGGCGAGGAAGCCCGGATGATGCCAACACTCTGCGAGGAGACCGGCTACCCGCTGCCCGCCCGCACTTTCTGCACCTTCGACGAAGCTACCGAAATCATAAAGAAGGCGAGAGAGGAGCACCCAGAGTGGCTACTCCCTGAGGGATACTGATTTTATTACCTCTTTTTCTCTTTCCCCTTTTATGTTGCAGCCCTGTAAGAAGAATTACAAAGGGGTCACCGGGCATAGGGCAGTGTTGCCCGCTGAGACCCTGAGACGGCTCGAAGGCGTTGGCGTTCTGAAGGAGATAACCAGTTTGGACAAACTCGATATTCCTGTTTTCTTGTGTGAGAGCAAAGGCAAAATATACAAGGGCAAGGGAGGGACGAAGGAAGAAGCCATGGCTTCCGCGCTGATGGAGGCGGTGGAACGCTATTCTGCATCTTTAGAGGCACATCTCGACATGCGAGTCTTCATCGGCAGGTATGAGGAGTTCCCAAATGCCATAAACCCTGAGGAGCTTATACTTCCAGACTTCTCAGCGGAGCGTAGAATAACATGGGTCGAAGGCTTTGACATCGTGCGTGAAGAAAGCGTGCTCGTGCCGGCAAATGCCGTCTTCTACCCCTTCCGCCGTGAGATTTTCAAGCCCAACACCAACGGGCTCGCCGCCGGTAACACGCTGGAAGAAGCCGTCTGCCAAGGCTTAGCCGAGGTCATAGAAAGGGATGCTTGGTCCTTGGTCGAGGCGTCGAAGCAAACGGGCGCTACGATCACGGACGTGCGTAACGAGCACCTACGAACGCTTCTCGAAAAGTATGAGCGGGCGGGCATACGTGTGACGATAAAAGAAATAACGACGGACGTGGGCGTCCCAACGTTCGCGGCGGTCGCCGATGACCCCTCAAAAGATCCAAGACTCCTACTCTTTGGCTTAGGAGCGCACGTCAACGCCGAGGTTGCCCTCGGAAGGGCGCTGACGGAGCTCGCACAAGCGAGAGCCACCCAGATTTACATGAGCATGAACGGCGGCTTCACAGAAGTGGAAGAAGCGGACATGCGTTTCAAGTTACGGCTTGGTTATGAGGGCTTGAGGCGGTTAAATGCTCACTGGTATTCCGAAACTGAGGAAAAGAGCTTCGACGATATCGAATCTTTGGATAACGATGACATTCTTGAGGACATAGATGTTATGGTGAAGCGCCTAAGGAAAGCAAGACTAAAAAGGGTAATCGTAGTGGATCTAACGAGTGAACTAGGAGTTCCTGTTGTTAGGGTCATAGTCCCGGGGCTAGAAGCTTTTGCATTCGACGATGAGCGGTTCGGAGACCGATGCGCCGCCGTCGCCAAGCCCCTCTGGCTCGGATGAACGGGAGGAAAGTCATATATATAACCATGAACAATTGAAAAACAACAACTGTTTTAGGAGGGGAAAATGGGCGAGGAGGAGAAGAAACCTAAGTTGAAATACAAGACGGAGGTGGAGTGGGGCGAGGTTGGCGACACCTACCACAAAATAGAGATTAGAACCGGTGAAGAGAAGCTGTTCCACTGGGACGACACCGCCCTCACAGGGATCAAGAAGGCAGAGGAAACCGCTTACCGTTTTGATCCCATAAAGCTCAGAGATCTCGTCATTGAGACGGAGCGCCAGCGTGAGATCTATGACGCGATGGCGAAGATGTTCAGGGCGGCGCCCATGGATGTCATCGACCACGAAGCCTACCGGCACGGCGGCGTCCAGCAGTCGAAGGCGAAGCAGGAGTTCGTGGAGTGGGGCAAGCGCATTGCACTCGAAAGAGGAATTCCTCAATACAACAGAGAAGTTGGCATCCCTCTTGGTCAGAGGTACATCGAGCCCGTCCTGATAAGCGGCACTGATATTCTAGTTGAGCACGACGAGCTGAACTTCTACAACAACTGTGCTGTACATCAGATGATAGATGACATAAAAAGGACGGTAATCGTGGGCTTGGACGTGCCGCACCGCGTCATCCAGCTGCGACTCGGTAAGGAGATCTCGCCGGAGTCCATGAACTTGTTCATGGAGACGCTGCAGCACACGCTCTCCGGCGGCGCGGTCATCCAAGAGCACATGGCTGAGACGCACCCATGGCTTTCAAGAGACGCCTACGCCAAAGTAATGACCGGCAACGACGACCTGAAGGCGCAGTTCGACCGCCGCTGGGTGCTCGACCCGGACAAGGAGTTCCACCCCGAGAGGGCTGAGATGCTGAAGAAAGGCATAGGCGACCGCCTCTTCGTGGCGAACCACTGCCACACGCTCCGCGGTAGAATTACAGATGGTGGCGCCCAGGTGAGGGCTTCTGCGATTGCCGTCGTCATGGCGTTCTGTGCCGCTTACAGGCTCATCGGCGAGTCCGTCCTTTCAGACCTTGCGTACTCGGCGAAGCACGCGCAGGCGTTCTTCATGGGTCTGCCGACGTGGTACAGCCGCGCAAGACCGCCAAATGAGCCAGGCGGCGTCCCATGGGGCTTCACTGCGGACTTCTGCGCCAATGACTGGGAGCTGCCGACGACGCCGTTCCTGAAGGCGGCGACCGAGGACGAGAACCTCGGGAAGAGGATGACCGATGCCGTCGTCGAGGCTGCGATGATCCACCAAGCCCTTTATGATTCCGGATGGTACGGCGTTTACATGTCCGGCGGTCTGGGCTTCCCGAGCGCGACCGTGATCCTGACGATGGGCAATGCCTTCACGGACTGGCTGCACCGCCTCGTCGAGCTCGTGCACACCAACTTCCAAGGGCACGAGCGGGTGCCCGACAAGTGGGACGCCGTGAAGTCATTCATAGACTTGGCGGGCACTTACGTGATGGAGACTTTCGAGAAGTATCCGACGCTGCTCGAAACCTTCTGGGGTGGCGCCCTGCGGATGGGTCTCATATCCGGCGTCTGCAGTGCGCTGGCAGCTATGCTCACTGGCGACTCGATGATGGGTAAGTTGGCTTTCCATTACGGAATTGCGAACATCTCAAAGGAGGGCTGGATGCGTACAGGCTGGGGCGGGCAGGAGACGCAGGACCACATCGGACCCGCGTACCTGTGCTCGCTGCGCGGTGAGGAGGGCGGCTTGCCGGAGCTCCTCGGACCGAATGTGTCGTACGTGTCGTACACGGTGGCTCACAACCAGAGCTACGTGATATATGCGGCGATGCTCGGCAGGGGCTCGGCATGGGCGACGTCGCCGCTCATCAAGCTCTGCTTCGCCGACCCCGACCTCGTCTTCGACTTCAGGCGTCCGTGCCTGATGTACGCGAAGGGCGGCCTCCACGAGTTCGAGCCTGCTGGCGAGAGGGACATTATAAGACCTGCGAGATAATTTTCCCCAATTTTTCCCCCTTTTTAGGCATGCAAGAAATCGTCGTCTTCTGCACATCAAAACCAGAAGAAGCGGAGCGCATCGCAAAATCCGTTGTCGAAAAGCGGCTTGCTGCTTGTGTGAACGTAGTCGCGAGCGTCCGCTCTTTCTTCTGGTGGCAGGACGCCGTGCAGGACGAAGAAGAAAGTTTGCTCATAATGAAAACCACTGAGGACCGATTGGATATGCTTATACAGCATGTTAAGGAGATACACAGCTATGATGTTCCTGAGATCATTGCACTCCCGATAATAAAGGGTTATGATGCTTATTTGGAGTGGTTGCGGGATG
>JAPHEE010000006.1:16101-44636 GCA_029259545.1 Candidatus Alkanophaga volatiphilum | reverse complement strand
GCGGCGAACATTTTGTCTTGTTTTTCGACTGAAACCCATGCCCAGTCAAACCTCTCGCCGAACCCTATGCCTTCGAGCATTGCCTTTAGATCTTTAAACCTGAATTCCGCCCAAAAGTTGCCGGAGACGAAATGACACTCGCCGTGTTCGCATCCCAGGACGAGAACGCCGTCCACACCGCTCTTTAACGCCTCAAGTATGTAATTGTTGTCGAGCCCGCCAGTGCACATGAGCTTGACGAGCCGTACGTTCTCGTACTTCTCGGCAATGCCAGCCTCTTCGGCGCCGCACCATGTACAGCAGAACACCAAAATCCTCGGGCGCTCCACGCCCTTTAACTCCTCCACTGCCGCTCGTACCCTTTCGAGAACGGCATCCTTGGAATGAAGCCGCATGTCCAAGGCGTAAGCAGGGCATGTTGCCGCGCAAGTGCCACAACCCTTACAGAGCGTGACGTCAATACTCGGCGTCCATTTTATCCCATCGCTTTTCGTCAATTTTATGGCGTTGAATGCGCAGACCGCCTCGCACCAGCCACAGGAAATGCAACGCATCGCATTCACAAGCTCGGAGGCGACGCTGTCGCCCTCCACCAACACTTTCAGCTCCTCTTTATCCGTCACAACAATACTGTAGCGTTCCGTCATCTTCACTGCACTCAGCGGATAGCAGAATGCTGCGCACTGCCCGCAAAATATGCAGCTTGCGTGCCAGAACTCTATTTTCCGGCGGTTGCCGTCGTCCTCTACGGTTATCGCGCGGGCGGGGCAGACCGCAGCACACACGCCGCAAACGGTGCACTTCTCAGCATCTACTTCAGGCAAGCCTCTGAAGCCTTCGGGCGCCGGTGACGGCTCAAAAGGGTAACGGACGGTAAACGGCTTCACAAATGACCTTATCGCCTCTGCGAGCGTTTTCATCATTGGAATTTTGAGCGCCATTTCACACCACCACGAAATATGCGAAAGCTCGCAGGAAGTCAAGCGCCGCAAGGACGGCGGCGACCTTTATGAAGAAGCTAACCGCTTGATCTATCCGGTAGCGAGGTACGACCGTCGCGACGACGCTCATTAGCCCTATGATGACTACGCAGAGCACTAAGTGAATAATGACATCCACGCCGTAAATGCCTGTGGTCACCGGTAAGAACAGCGCAATGAAAAGGCTTGGCAGCGCGAACGCCAGCATTGCATACGCTAGTTTGAAAATTCCGAGGAGCACACCCGAGTACTCGGTGAAAAGTCCCGCCATGATTTCGGTTTTCGCCTCTGGAATGTCGAAAGGGATCCAGCTGAGCTTTGCCATTATGCAGAAGAAGAAAGCTATTGCCGCCAGCGGGTACTTCGCAATGTAGAGGAGGTTTTGCTGCGCCGTTACGATTTCGGCGAGCTTCAGCGTGCCGGCATCGAGCGCAACCGTCAGGGCGGCGAGCACGAGTGGCAGCTCGTAAGCGAAGAGCAGTGAGATTTCACGGCTGGCGCCGACGCCACCAAAAGGATTTGCCGACGAAGACCCGCCAATCGCTGCCGCGAACGGTGGTATTGTCAGGAGGTAAAGCACGACGATCAAGTCGCCGACGAAGCCCAAAAACGGCTTCCCTGCGATGGGAATGAACAACATGATGAGCGTGACCGCCGTGAGCGCAAGAATCGGCGAGAGTATGAAGAGGCTGCGATTTGCCTCCTCGGGGATCAGGGTCTCCTTCCAGAGTAGCTTGAAGAAGTCTACGAAGCACTGATATATCGGCGGGCCGATTCGCGCTTGCAGCCGCGCTGTGAGCTTTCGCTTCTCCCAGACAAGCAGCAAGCCTACGACCGCTGTGAATATCAAGCCCGGATACACGAGCAGCCCGAATACCGCAAGGGCGGCGTCCACAACGCCCATTTAGCTCAACCCCCTCGTCTTTTTCCTTGAAAGGTAAACGAGTTCGTCCCAGCTCAGCGTCTTGCGCTCATCCCCTTTTGCGTCCACGATAGTGATGCGATCGGTGCAGCTGAGGCACGGGTCAATCGATGCGATAATAATGGGGGCATCGGCTACAGTGTTTCCTATGAGTTGTGGTTTCAGCGACGCGATGTTCACGTACGTCGGCGCCCTTATCTTGTGGCGGATGGGCTTGTCGGAGAAGCCGTCCGTCCTGACATAATGGATGTCTTCTCCACGTGGCGCCTCAGCTCGCCCGACGCCCTCGCCCGCAGGTATGTAGCGGACCGGCGTGTAGATGTCGCCGCCCGGGAGGGCGTCCAGCGCCTGCCTTATGATGCTTACGGACTCAAGGCATTCGAGGAGCCGCACGACGGTCTTCGCCATCACGTCGCCCTCGGTCCGCACCGGAACCTCAAAATCAACCCTGTCGTAAGCGGCATGCGGGCTGTCCTGCCTCACGTCTATCTTCAGCCCCGAACCCCTCGCCGTGGGTCCTGTGACGCAGTAAGCCTTCGCATCCTCTTTTGTCAACACGCCCACACCCTCCAGCCGCCGCCTGAGCACTCTGTTCTCGTAGGCGAAATCTATGAGCTTCTTAATCATGCCTTCCATGTCGTCCATTGTCTTTTTTATTTTCTGGACGTCTTCGGGCTTTAAGTCCCTACGGACGCCGCCAATTCGCATCATTGCATAGTGCTGCCTATTCCCGCAGACGCTCTCGAAAATATCGAGGACGAACTCCCTATACTTCCATGACCACATCAGGAGCGTGTCGAAGCCGAGGATATGTCCCCCAACACCCAACCAAAGAAGGTGACTGTGTATCCTCTCGAGCTCTTCGATGATCGTCCTTATGTAAAGGGCACGCTCGGGCGGCTCGACATCCGCAATGGACTCCACCGCCTGCACATAACACAAGGGATGAATGTTGGAACAAATGCCACAAATCCTTTCCACAAGGAAGGTTATTTGTTCGAAAGTGAGGCGTTCTGCCGTGTATTCAATGCTGCGGTGGTTATAGCCAATACGTATCTCTGCATCCACGATTTCTTCACCTTCAACTACCAGCTTAAAGAGCTCTGGCTCCTTTAACGCCGGATGGTAAGGTCCGATTGGGATTACCGCTGGCATCTTTCCCTCACCTCAGTCCTTCTTTCTTAACGGGTAAACCCCCTCAGGCCAGTCGTCTGCAATTATGACACGTTTGTGGATTTCAGGATGCCCCTCGAAATATATACCAAAGAGGTCGTGAATCTCCCGCTCTATGAAGTTCGCACCCGGAATTAGAGGGGTTATAGAGTCCACTATAGGCTTCTCCTTCGGAACGATCTCCCTTATGTTCAGGATAATCCCTTTGTCATCAATGACGAAATGATAGATGACTTCAAGTTCGGGACGCTTGGCGCCGAGGTCCACTCCCGACGCCGTCATCAACCTCGCCCCCTCCTCAAGCAGAATCTCGGCTGCTCGCCGCATCCCCTCTTTCTTTATCGTCACAAACGCCGTTCTCTTCCGTAGATAACGCCGAAACTCATACCTTATGAAATCCTCACCGAGAGCATCCTTTAACCGCCCTATTATCCTCATCTCCTCTCTTTCCCGCTCCTCATCGCTCAGCGGCTCCTTCATGCCATCACCCCATGATGAAAGCTGTCGCGAACAATATTATGGCAAATGCTACGAACCACAGCAGATACATATGTACCGAACCTGTGTGAGTTCTCCTGAAACCATTACAAGCTCTCTGGACGATCCTTGCCGCCCCAAAGTTTATGATGTCCATGCCGCCACGGAACGCAAAGTCATAAAAGCCCTTCAGGTGCGTCTTTATACCCGAGTAAAAGTTTAGGGCTGAGAACTGTGTCTCTTCGATGCTGAGCTCTTCGCCGCCGATGAAGACCTTGAGCTTCTGCGGTGTCGGTGCCTTCGGAGATGCCCTAATGCCCCATAAGTATATGAGGACGCCGATGACCAGCCCTACGAGTATGAGGGCGGTTGCGACGCTTGCGCCCCAGACGCCGATGTCCGTAATGAGCCCGTAATACTCGACGGGGGCGGCGGCGCCCGTCAGCGTGGTGGCTGCTGGCAATATCAAATACTTCATCGGAAGTTGTGGCGCCACGCCGAAGAGCACCGTTATCGCTGAGAGTATCAGGAGCGTGCCGCTCATCGTCGCCGGCACCTCCTTGATGTCCTTAAGCCTTTCAGGGCGCCGCCCGAAGAATGCGGAGTGTATCGCCATGACGAAGGCTGCGAGCGTGAGCGCACTTACGAACATTGCGATGACCGCCGCCCATGCGTAGCCCGCCTCTAAACACGCGTTGAATATCAACCACTTGCTGGCGAAGCCGCTGAGCGGCGGGACGCCCGCCACCGCCATCGCCGAGATTATCGTCGCCGCCGCCGTGATCGGCATGTTCCTCGCAAGCCCGCCGTAGTCGTCGAGATATTTCGATCCAGTCGCATAAATCAGGGCGCCGGCGCACAGGAACAAGCATCCTTTGAAGATTGCGTGGTTTAAACAGTGCAAGAGCCCGGCGGCGACGCCGAGCGTCGTGCCCAAGCCGAGCGCCATCACCATGTAGCCGATTTGCGTTATCGTGCAGTAAGCGATGAGCCGCTTGAAGTTCCGCTGCACAATCATGTTGAACGACGCAACGAGCATCGTCGCCACGCCTATCAGGACGACAACGGCATGCCACGACGTGAGGGCGCCGAAACTTTCAGGGAACAACGTATACATCCTAGCAATCAGGTAAACGCCAGCTTTGACCATCGCCGCCGCGTGCAGGTAAGCTGTGACCGGCGACGGCGCAACGGTGGCGTCCGGCAGCCAGTTGTGCATCGGGAACTGCACGGATTTTGCCATTGCGCCGATGATAAACGAAGCGATGGCGACGGACAGCCAGAAATCTTTTGCTGGCAGCCCAGCCGCCGCCACATCGGTGAAAAGGAAGCTTCCAGTTTTGAGATAAACGATGAAAATGCCGAGGAGCAGGAAGATGCCGCCGACGTGCGTTATCACAAAGGCTTTCGTGCCGCCTCTAACATCCTCGACCCCACTGTAGAAACTAATAAGTCCGTAGGACGTCAGCGAAGTCATCTCCCAGAAGACGAACAGTAGGAGAAGGTCGCCGGCGAGCACGAGCCCGACCATCGAGCCCAAGAACAAAGTCATCCAAACATAGAAACGAGCAAGCCCTTTACCTTCATGCGCCATGTCATCCACGGAATAGAGCATCGCGAACATGCCGAAACCCGTGGCTATCAGGGCGAAGAGCAAGCTCAACGCATCCACGTATAATGCGAGATGCACGTCCAAGCTCGGAATCCACGCCGCCTCGTAAATTATGGTCTTGCCGCCGAGCACGTCCGGGAGCATCGAAACTACGAACACGAACGATATGATTGCGCCTAAGGTTGCAAACCACCCTCTCGCTTTCAACGGCTTTGTGAGCAGCGGAGAGAGCGCTGCAAAGACGAATGGAACGGCAATCGCCAACGCTGGTGCGTGCGGAAGCATCACGGCATCACCCCCATAACACAACTTTCCACAATCTTCAGCAACACCTCAGGGAAAAATCCTACGAGGAGGCACGCCGCCATCAGTACCACTATCGGAATTAACATGGAAACCGGCGTCCTTCCCGGATTCGTCGCTGCGGCTGCCGCCGTCGGCGTCGTGACGCCTGCGGCGTGCGTTGTTATCGGGGCTGCGACAGCCTCTTCGAGCTTAGCCGTCGGAAGCTCCGAAACCTTGCGCCATGCCTCAGGCTCTGCCATGAAAATCCGGTGAAAAGCTCTTAAGTAATAAGCGAGCGTCATCACGCTTGCAACCATCGCAATTATGGTGTAATACCAGAAGCCGGCGTCGAACGTCGCCTTGTAAATCATGAGCTTGCTCCAGAAGCCGTTGAGCGGCGGCACTCCTGAAATCGCAAGCAACCCTACAAGAAAACCAACGGCGACGGTCGGCATCTTCGAAGCTAATCCACCCAGCTCGTAAATGTTGCGACCGGCGTGGTAGAGCACGACGCCAGCGCAAAGGAACAGCAACGCTTTCGCAAGGGCGTGGTTGAAGATGTGGAAGATAGCACCACTCATCCCGAGCGACGTGCCCATGCCGAACGCCAGCAGCATGTAGCCGATCTCGTCTATACTTGAATATGCGAGCATCCGCTTCAAGTCCCGCTGCGCAATCGCCATCGCAAGCCCGACAATCATTGTTATCAAGCCGAGCGCCGCCAAAAGACCGCCAAAGCCGTCAAGCGCCGGCATGACTGCAAGCAATGACCTGAAAAGGGCGTAGATGCCCATGTGTATTGCCGCACCTGAGAAGAGCGCACTCACAGGTGTCGGCGCCTCGGCGTGCACGTCCGGCAGCCACGCATGCAGCGGCACCATGCCGGCTTTCGTGCCGAAGCCGAAAAGCAAACAGACGACTGCAACGTTCAGCAATACGCTGCCGCCCACCGCCTGAAGACCCGTTCTTATTCCGTCAAGGGCGAGCGTATGCGCTTGCGTCAAGAAAATGGCTATGCTCAAGATTATGAAGACGGAGCCGAAAAGGCTGAGGATTAAATACTTGTAAGATGCTTCTAAGGCTTCGGGCACGCCCTTCATGACGACTGCGAGCGCCGACGTTACCGTCATCACTTCCATGAAAACGTAGAGGTAAAGAAGGTTCTGTACCATCGCCATACCGACCATCGAAGCGACGAACAGCAACACGAAACAGTAATAGGCGTTAAGCTTCCCCTCTTCGATCTCCTTCTCGGCATAGCCTATGGAATAAACAACCGCCAAAAAGCCAAGCAGCGTGACCACGAGCAGGATGAGCCAAGAAAAAGCGTCGACCCCGAACAAAATCCCTACATTACAAATAAGCGTCTCTCCTGCCAAAACGTAAGGCGTCATCATGCCGAGAATCAAGAGTGGAATCGCTGCGAAAATCGTCGAGGCTGCCTCCCGCACGCCCTTCGGCGATATTAACGCTACGAGTGCGCCCACGAGCGGCGACGCCAACGCATATACAGGCAGGTAGCTCTCCATTTTACCACCTCAACGCCTTCAGATTCATTGTGCTGAAGCTTCCGGTCCTCTCATGTATGGTAATCACGATGTAAACGCCCGTGAGGATTGCGATCAAAAGAACGGCATGCAGGACAACACTCAGAGATGGCGAATGAGCGGTGACGCTTAATATCTGGTGGAAACCTGCCTCGACCATCACGAAGCCCATCAACACTTTCAACACATCGGATTTCGTGAGCATGCAGTATGTTCCTATCAAAATGATGAGGGCGCCGAAAACCCCGGACCTTGGGACGTTCAGAGCATCAAGGAGGAGCGCCGCCGGATACGTTGTGACGAGAAGCGTCATTATGAGGGCTGCAACGGACGGCATGCCACTGAACGCCGCACTGTCCTCCCGCACCCCCGTCTTCCTGAGAGTCCAGAGCAGGATCGCCGGTATCAGCACGACCATCGTGACGAAGCTCAGAGCGGCTTCCGAGGCGTCCCCTGCCATCAACGACAGTATTATCCCCAAGGCGATCAACGCTGCTATTGAGAAGTAAAAGTCCTTGAACTCGGATGTCGCAAATGCAGCAACCGCCAGCGCCGCCCCAAGCTCCACAAGCATCTTTATCCCTCCAATTACAGCATTTCTAACGCCTTCACGACGCCGTCGATGATCGCCTGCGGTCTCGGCGGGCAGCCGATGACATAAATGTCCACCGGGATTATCCTGTCGAGCGGTCCGACGATGTTGTATCCGCCCTTGAAGACGCCGCCTGTCGCCGTGCAGGTCCCGATGCCCATCACGATCTTGGGCTCGGGCGTCTGCTCGTAGACTCGACGCACCCTCGGCGCCGCCTGCCTCGTGACCGGTCCCGTGACCATGAGGATGTCGGCATGCCTCGGGCTGCCTTCGAGCAGGATGCCGAAGCGCTCGACGTCGAACCTCGGCGTCAGAGCTGCTACGATTTCAATGTCGCAGTTGTTGCACGAGCCCGTGTTCACGTGGAAAATCCACGGTGATTTCTTCCTGCAAAAGCTGCAAAACTTGCCCGCCCCCCTCTCGTCTTTTGCCGCAACGCCCTCATTCTTGCTCCCGCCCTCATTCTCGTTCTCGGTCCTGCTTCCGACGGCTGCCAATTTCATCCCCACGCCCGTCTTGGGGTTTCGGACGCCCAGATAAAAATGTTACGATTTTTTCACGGGTTCCCCGCCCGTCACTTCTCGACGCCCTCGATGATCGGACCGATGACGTCAGGGTAGCCGACCGCCATGATGTGGATGCCGGCGCACGCCTTCTCCTTCTTTACCTCCTTGATGAAGTTCACGAAGTATTCCACGTTATACTCGTTGATCTTCTCCTTGCGGCGTGCCTTGTCCTCGATTTCGTTGAACTTCTTGAAGGCTTCGATGAACTCTTTTGGGACCGTGACGCCGGGCACGTACTTGTCGAAGAACGACGCCTGTCCGTAGGAGCGTGGCGGGAAGATGCCGATGAGCACCGGGATGCCTATATGCTCTACCGCTCTCAAGTATTTGCGAGCGATTTCAACGTCGAAGACGACCTGTGTCTGCACGAAGTCTGCACCGACTTCCGCCTTGCGCTCGAGTTTCAGGACTTCAGCTTCGAGCGGGTCCATGTTCGGGTTGCCGGCGACTCCCACATTGATCTCTGGCTTCGGCCCATGAATCTCGTTGCCGTCGAGATCTTTTCCTTCGTAGACGAGGCTGTGGATAAGAGCGACGAGCTGCGTCCCGTCAAGATCGAATACGGGCTTCGCTGCTGGTGTCGTCCCGATTTTAGTGTGGTCCCCTGTCAGCGCCAGTATGTTCTTTAAGCCGAGTGCTGCCGCTCCTAGAATGTCGGAAAGCAGCGCCAGGCGATTGCGATCCGCCGTTCTCAACTGGTAGATGGTTTCGAGTCCTACATCTCGCTGGATGAGGTAAGCGGCTACGAGCGAGCTGATTGCAGAGTCGCTTCTCGGGTTGTCGGTGACGTTCGCCGCTACGATCTTCCCAGTGTTTTTGAGCGTCGTTGCCCAGTCCTTCACATCTGACAGGTCGATGCTCCTGTGCGGCTCGAGCTCGCCCGTGTAGACGAACTCGCCACGCTCTATGGCTTTCATCAGGTTTGAAAACGCCTTCCGCTCCTTCGCCATCAAAATCACCCCCGTTACAATCTTCTCGGACCGGTTGCGAGCGCCCAGTTCTTCGGCGGGCGATACATGCGGTAGAGGTCGAGCCTCCCAATCTGCTTCAACCTGTTGAATATCAGGTACCAAGCACAATCGTTCTTAACAACCTCCACGACCTCGCCCTTCCAGTCCCGAATCTCGACCTCGACCTCGCATTTTCCGTCGACGCAGCCGCCGCAGGGTCCGTTCATGAGACCTTTTGCGCAGCGTGCGACGGGGCAGATGCCGCCGGTGTAGCCGAGCATGCAATCGCCGCAGGCGACGCACGCTTCATACATGTTGCCCTCCCGTTTCTCCTCGTAGCCGATGAAAACGGTGTTCTGCGCCGGGAACGTCGGAAGTTCTGGAAAAACCATCGTGAGCACCTGCACACCGATGCCGCACGCCATTGAAACAAGGGCGTCGTAGCCATCAACTTTGAGCTGGTTGCGGAGCCCTTCGATGCAGCACTGCCTCGTGACGGTCGTCGCCGCCACCTCGACCTCCTGGCCCTTGGCTTTTTTCGCCATTTCTATCATGGATGCCAGCTTTTCAGCCTCCCGCAGCCCACGGGGCGGCTGGACGCAGCCGTCGCAGCCCACGACCAGTATTTTCTTGTAAGGCTCGATGTAACTTAATATCTCCTCTATCGGCTTCTCCCTCGTGATTATCATACGTGGTGTGCTAAGCGTGGCACCTTTGATAAAAGTTACGATTTTCCCTCGTCTCACATAGACGTCCTCACCTCACACACCCACTTTTCCACGCCCCGTTGTTAGCCGCAAGATATAAGGGCAAAGGAGGGCGAAACGTAAGGCATGAAGGTCATAAGGGACACGCTGCACGGCTATATCGAGGTTGACGAGCTGGCGCTTGCGCTCATAGACACCGTGGAAATGCAAAGGCTGCGTCGCATCCGGCAGCTTGGCTTCGCCCATCTCGTCTATCCGGGAGCAAACCACACGCGGTTTGAACACGCCCTCGGCGTTTATCACCTCACGTCGTTGCTCCTAAAGCGGTTTGGCATCCCTAAAGAGGACAGTCGTGAACTGCTCGCCGCCGCCCTGATCCACGACGTACGTCATGGACCGTACTCACACGTCACAGAGCCCTTGATCAGGAAATACTCTGGGAAGGGGCATGAAGATATAGAGGACGTGTTGGCGGGGCGTCATGCGCTCGCAGACCTCGGGTCGAGCGTCTGCGAGGTCTTGGAGGAGCACTCCTTGGACAAAAAGAGGATACTAAAGTACGTGAAGGGCGGCGATGTGGAGCTCTCTGAGCTCCTTAACGGGGAGATAGACGTGGACAAGATGGACTACCTCCTCAGAGACTCGTACTATACGGGGGTTGCCTACGGCGTCATCGACAACATCAGGCTCATCCAAGGGATGACCCTCCACGAGGGGCGCCTAGTTCTTAACGAGAAGGGTGTCATCCCAGCAGAGTACTTGCTGTTCTCAAGGTTTCTGATGTACCCAACTGTCTACTTTCACCACACTAGCAGGATAGCTCAGTTGATGTTCGTAAGAGGCTTGGAAAGCCTGATAGAGAGCGGCGGGATCGATGCAGCTTCGTTGGTGAGCATGGACGACTACGAGGCGTGCGTGCTGATGCGGCGTGCTGGCGGCTACCCGCAGGAAATGATCAGGAGAATAGAGTGCAGGAGGCTTTTCAAAAGGGCGGTTTATATGCTGCTGCGTGAGCTCGACGAGGGCGTCCTTCGGGAGTTAAACGACGAGACGAAGGCAAAAAGGATAGAAGAGGAGATTGCAAATGCCGCTGGCGTCGCTCCGGAGTACGTGCTGCTCGACGTTCAAAAGGGTGAGGAGATGAGAGGGCAGCGGGCTAAAGTTCTGATGGGGGGTGAAATAAAAGACTTGGGTGAGGTCTCTACCATCGTGAATATGCTCGACAGGGTTTTAGGAGAAAGCCGGAGACTTGGGGTCTACACGCCGGAGAAGTACAAAGAGCGGGTGAGAAGGGCGGCGGAGAGGGTTTTGGGTCTCGACCGGGACCGAACAGCCCTGCGCTCGACGCCATCATAGCCCTACATGCACTTCCTCCTTAAAAGTCCTAAGTACGAGGTGCGTGCTCACGTGCTCGACGCCCTCTATCGCCTTTATTTTCTCGATGACCGTTGCGCACTTCTCATGCCCAAAGCACTTTAGGCTCACAAGGAGATCGAAGTCGCCGGTCACGTTGTGCACACAGCATGCCTCCTCCAGCGTCGAAATCTTAGCTCCGACGTCGGCAACGCTGTATTCCGGCTTCACGCTCACCATTGCGATCAACATGACCATCCCCAGCTTCGAAGTATCCAAAAGCGCCGTGTAGCCCCTTATTATCCCAGCTTCTTGGAGCTTCCGCACCCGCTCACTCACGGTTACGGTGCTCGTTCCCACGATCTCAGCAATCTTCGTGAACGACAACCTCGCATCCCTCTGGAGCACCCTTAATATCTTCCTGTCTAGCTCATCCATCTTCACCACCCCACTTTACGTTCATTAAGCAATTTTCCGAAAATTTAATTACATGTTGAAATGGCAAGTTAAATATGGTTTAGGATCGTAAGGCTGGGTGTCGGCGGCGTGCTTGGGCGCTTACGACTCCCTTAGAGCGGCTGTAATACGCTGCAGACGCTCAAGGAGGCTCCCCGCATGATGAAAGCCGTCGTTGACAAGGAGCGGTGTGTGGGATGTGGAAGCTGTGCTGAGGTGTGCATTTCTAATGCCATCCGAATGGTCGGCGGGAAGGCGGAGGTCCTGCCGGAGAGGTGCGTGGGGTGCGCGACGTGCGTCGGCGTGTGCCCGCAAGGCGCCATCAGGATGGCAGTGCTCGCCGTCCCAGCCGCCGCCGAGCTCGACTCCATAAAAATGCAATTGGACGCCATAGCGGCGCACTTAGAATGGATGAAGGAGAGGATCAAACATTTGGAAAGCGGGAGGAGATGAGCGTGGGGGAAGCTATGCAGGGGGAGTTTAGGAGCGACCCATTCGATTTGCCGTTTGAGGAGTTTTGTGAGCGTGCTGTAGTGCTCAGAGAGGAGTTCGAGCTCGAGCCCGAAGACATTCCGGCGTGGGAATGTCCCGTCCACAAATGGGCGTTGAGACATGGGGCGCCGTGTCGTAAGACGGTGCAACGTACGGAAATATGCCCGGTCTGCGGTAGCTATATGTGTCCGGACTGCAAGAACCATGCTGTCGAGGTTATTTCGAGAATTACGGGCTACCTGCAGGCGGTAAGCGGCTGGAACGCCGGAAAGAGACAAGAGCTCAAAGATCGGCACAGATACGGCGGTGGCGCCCTGCGGTGAGGTGGGAGGATGGGCGAGGGGTTTGAGCCTAAGATCATTGCATTCACATGCAACTGGTGTGCTTATGCCGGCGCCGACCTCGCAGGCGTCTCCCGCCTGAAATACCCGCCGAACGTCAGGATCATAAGGGTGATGTGCACAGGACGGATCGACCCCACTTTCGTCCTGAAAGCGTTCACGAGCGGCGCCGACGGCGTGCTCATAGGCGGCTGTCACATCGGCGACTGCCACTACATACAAGGCAACGCTCTTGCGAGGCGGCGGGCAACGATGCTGAAAAAGCTCCTTGAGCACGTCGGGATAGAGCCGGAAAGGCTGCGACTTGAGTGGATTTCCGCATCTGAAGGCGGGAAGTTCGTGGAAACCGTGAAGGATTTTGTCGAGCGGATAAGAGAGTTAGGTCCCAATCCGTTGAAGGGGTCAGGATGAGGGTCGAGTACGTGCCTACGATATGCCCGTACTGTGCGACGGGGTGCGGAATCTATCTCGTCGTTAAGGACGGAAGGATCGCAGGTGTGGAGCCTTGGAAAGAGCACCCCGTGAACGAGGGCAAGAACTGTCCGAAGGGGCGGAGCGCTCACGAGTTCCTTTACGGCAAGGAGCGGCTGGAAAAGCCTCTGATAAGGGAGGGCGACGAGTTTAGAGAAGCGTCATGGGACGAGGCTTTGGAATTGATTGCGGAGAGGTTGAAGGGGGCGGAGCCTGGAGAGGTCGGCTTTTTGAGCTCCTGCAAGCTCACGAACGAGGATTTATACGTGATGCAGAAGTTTGCGAGGTGCGTCGTGAAGACGAACAACATAGACACACCTTCAAGATTTTGCCACTCCACAACCGTCCCCGCTCTGATCTCGACGGTCGGTACGGGCGTGATGGAAACCTCGACGACGAGCCTCGAAGAGGCGGACTGCTTCATCATCGCAGGCTCTAACATAAAAGAAAACTACCCGCTCATCGCTAGGAGGATAATGCGGGCGAGGGAGCGGGGGGCGAAGGTCATCGTCATCGACCCGAGGAGGACGATAACTGCGAGGGACCTTGCTGACATCCACCTCCAGATAAACCCGGCGACGGACGTAGCCTTGATAAACGGTATGATGAAGGTGATTTTGGAGGAGGGGCTGGAGGACAGGGAGTTCATAGAGCGGAGGACGGTGGGCTTCGAGGAGCTGAGGAAGTACCTATCAAAGCTCGACATGGGCGAAATAGAGAGGATAACGGACGTTTCCAGAGAGTTGATAAGGGAGGCGGCGGTGACGTACGCGAGGGCGGAGCGTGGCTGCATCCTCTACAATGCGGGCATATGCCAGCACGTCGAGGGCATAGGGAACATCAGAGCGCTCGCAGACCTCGCAATGCTCACCGGAAACTTCGGGAAGCCCGGGACGGGCGTGAACCCGCTCAGGGGACACATAAACGGCGAGGGCTCCGGTGACATGGGCGTCGTCAACGTCTTCTACCCCGGCTTCGTGCGTGTGGGCGAGGACGCCGCAAGGAAGTTCGGGGAGCTTTGGGGCGTCGAGGGCTTGCCGACCGAGCCGGGATTGACGTACATGGATATGACCGAGAAGTGTCGCATCCTTTACATCCAAGGCACGAATCCGATGGTCTCCGCCCCTAACACGAACGACGTGAGGAAGAAGCTTGAAGAGAAGGAGCTGGTGGTGGTCCAAGACATTTTCATGACGGAGACGGCGAGGCTTGCGGATGTCGTCCTTCCCGCTGCGGCTTGGGGCGAGAAGACCGGAACGGTGACGGAGGTCGATAGGCGGGTTCAGCTCATGCGGAAAGCCGTGGAGCCGCCGGGGGAGGCGAAGCCGGACTGGAAGATAGTCTGCGAGCTTGCTGCGAAGATGGGGATGGGCGAGAAGTTCAACTTCCGCTCCGCTGAAGAGGTTTTTGAGGAGATAAGAAGGGTGGTTCCGGCATACGCAGGCATCTCCTACAAGCGGCTGGAGAAAGCAGGGGGGATTCAATGGCCTTGTCCTTCGGAGGATCATCCGGGGACGGACACGATGTTCGCAGACGGCAAATTCAGGACGCCTGACGGTCTCGGGCACTTTTTCGTCGTCGAATACAAGGGGCCGGCGGAGCCGGTGGATGAGGAATATCCGTTTGCGCTTCTGACCGGAAGGGTCATGTTCCACTACCACACCGGGACGATGACGAGGAGGACGCCGAGGCTCGACGCAGAAATGCCGTCGGCGTGGGTCGAGATCAACGTCGAGGATGCGAAGGCGCTCGGGATCAATGACGGGGAAGTGGTGGCGGTGAAGTCGAGGCGGGGTGAGATACGAGTGCCTGCGAGGGTTACCGGAAACATAAAGAGGGGCGTCGTGTTCATCCCTTGGCACTTTTCGGAGACCCCCGCCAACGCCCTCACGGGACCCATTGCGGAGCCGCCGTCGAGAATGCCCGAATTCAAGTACTCCGCAGTTAAGATCGAGAAGGTGGAGGTGAGGTGAGGGGATGACGGGGGAGATGTACATAGCCGAAGCCACTGATGAGAGGATAAGAGAGCGGGGGGAGCACGGCGGCGTGGTGACGGCGCTGCTCAAGTTCGCCCTTGAGAGCGGGATGGTGGATGCCGTCCTCGCGGTGAAGAAAAGGAACGGCAACAGATATGACGGCGTTCCGTCCCTCATCACCGAGCCTGAGGAGGTTTTGGAGTGCGCGGGCGTTCTCCACTGCGCCCCGGTGAACGTTGCGAGGTGCGTCAAGGAGTATCTCGACGGGGCGAAAGGCGTGCGTCTTGCGGTCGTTTGTAAGCCTTGCGACGCTCGTGCGATGATAGAGCTGGCGAAGAGGGAGCAGATAAACCTTGCGAACGTCATCATGATAGGGGTGAATTGCACGGGCACGCTCGCTCCGAGCGTTGCGAGGAAAATGCTCGTGGAGGAATTTGGCGTCGATCCTGAGGATGTCGTGCGTGAGGACATCGACGACGGGAAGCTTATTATCACGCTCGGTGACGGGAGCACGAGGGAGAAAGACTTGAAGGAGCTTGAGGAGCGTGGTTACGGGCGGCGTGAGAACTGCCGGCGGTGCGAGGTGAGCGTTCCGAGAATGGCAGACTTAGCTTGCGGGAAGTGGGGCGTGCCGGAGGGCAGGAGGGCGACGTTCGTGGAGGTATGTTCGGAGAGGGGTGGAGAGCTTTTAAAGAAGGCGGCGGAAGCCGGCGTCATAAGGGTGGAAGCTCCGAGCAAAGAGGCTATTGATGAGCGAGAGAGGAAAGAGCGAGAAGCATTAGAGCGATCAAAGGAGTGGCAGGAGCGATATTTCGGCGAATTGAAAGAGATGAGCTCGGAGGAGCGGCGGAGATATTGGTTCGACTATTTCGACCGCTGCATAAAGTGCTTCGGTTGCCGGGATGCGTGCCCGATTTGTTACTGCAAGGAATGTTACCTTGAGGCGTGGCGTGGTTTCATCCGTGGCGGCGAGGTTCCTCCGGAGAGAGCGTTCCCGCTGATAAGGCTGGCGCACGTCGCAGATTCCTGCGTGAACTGCGGGCAGTGTCAGGACGCATGTCCTGCGGAGATCCCACTCTCCCGACTGTACCAAGCGGTCAACAAGGAGCTCCAGCGAGTGTTCAAATACGTCCCTGGCATGAGCGTCGAGGAACGCCCTCCATTGACGGTGATCACCGAGGAGGAGCTTAGAAATGACGATCCGCTCCTCTTCCTGAGGTGAAGTTCGGCGCGCTCGGCGTGCGCCTCCGCCCGCTATTCCAGAGACATTTTTTCGAGGAGCCTCCAAGCCTCGGCTTCGAGCTCCTTCGCCTTTAGTATCTGCCTTTCGAGGTTTTCGAGCGCGACGTGGAAGGCGGCGTCGCCGCCGAAACCCTCGCCTCGCCCTATGAATATTTTGCCGTCGGCTCGCATCCTTATCTTGCAGAACACGAGGGGCTGCCCCCGGAAGGTCCGGCGGTGCCGCCTGAAGTAGACGTGGACGACGCCCCTCCTCAGGAACTTCCTAAACTTCTCGACGAGCCTTTTCAATTCCCTCTCCACGTGCTTCCTGTCAAAGCCCGCACCCCCCGGGGTCAGCTCCAAGAGGAAGTCCCCCCGCTCCTCAACCCCCAGCTTCGAAATCGCCTCCAGCACGTCCGTCTTCGTCACTATGCCCCTGATCTCGCCGTCCCTCGTGACGACGAGCCCCGAAATGCCGTTATCCACCATTATCTTGACAGCCTTCCTCACGTCGTCGTCCTCGGATATTGTGATGACGCTTTCGGTCATGACATTTTTGACGGGGATGCCGAGCCTCGGCTTCTTTTCGGAAATTGCGCCCCTCGTGAGCCTCTTCTTCGGGACGATGGTCATGATGCAGTCGTGCATCGTGACGATGCCAACGAGCTTGCCGTCCTTGACAACGGGCGCCCTTGAGATGCCATGTTCCCTGAAGGTGTTGAGCACGGCGGCGAGCGTGTCGTCCTCGCTCACGGATATGATGTCGGAGCTCATGAGTTCCTTAACGGGCGTACTGCTGAACTCGGTGTTAACGGCTGCGAGGAGCAGCGCCTCGTCAGTAACGATGCCGATGAGCTTGCCGTCCTCGAAAACGGGAAGATGCTTGACTTCAGCCTCGAACATGAGGCGGGCAGCCTCGTATATACTTGTTTCCGGTGAGATCCTTGGCGCCCTTTTTGCCAACGTCTTCGCTTTCGTCTTAGGATCTCTGAGCGCCCTTACTATTATGCGCTCCGTGAGTATTCCCATGTATTTGCCGTCCTTGAAAACTATGAGAACATCGACATCGCCGCTCTTAAACATTGAAAGCGCCTTTGAAATCGTTTCTTCAGCGTCTATACTCTCGTAGTTTTCTGTGAGTATTTCCCGCACTTCCATATTAGGAGAAGTGTGCTGGGGGATAAATAAAAGGCTAAGGTCGACATTGGTTTTTGATCAGCGATATGCTCTTAAACACGCCGCTGCAGACGGATTACGCCGCAACTCCTTGGCGACATTTTTAATAGGTGTGGAAGGAAGTAAGAAACGAGGGGACGTGCCGAAGGACGAAACCATAGAAAAGGTGCTGATCATAGGTTCAGGACCGATCCAGATAGGACAGGCTGCCGAGTTCGATTACTCAGGCTCGCAGGCGTGCCGAGCGCTACGCGAGGAGGGCGTAAAGGTAGTTCTAGTGAACTCGAACCCGGCGACTATTATGACGGACCCTGACATGGCAGACGCCGTTTACATCGAGCCTCTTTCTCCAGGGATAGTTGCAAGAGTCATAGAAGAGGAGACGCCAGATGGCGTCATCGCAGGGCTCGGCGGGCAGACCGCCCTTAATATAACGGCGGAGCTTGCGGAGATGGGCGTTCTCGAAAAGTACGGCGTCCGCGTCCTTGGAACGCCGCTCGAAGCCATATACAACGCTGAAGACCGAGAGAGATTCAGGAAACTTATGGAGAGCATTGGAGAGCCGGTGCCCCGGAGCAGGGCTGTAAGCTCCGTCGAAGAGGCGGAAGAGGCGGCGGTGGAGCTCGGCTTCCCGCTGATAATAAGACCGGCGTACACGCTCGGCGGGACGGGCGGCGGCGTCGCTCACAACATCGAAGAGTTACGGGCGATCGTGTGTCGTGGGCTTCTGGCGTCGAGGATCCATCAAGTGCTCGTGGAGGAGAGCGTGCTGGGCTGGAAAGAGTTTGAGTACGAGGTGATGCGGGACGGCAAGGGCACATGCATCACGGTCTGTAACATGGAAAATTTCGACCCGATGGGCATCCATACCGGCGAATCCATCGTGGTGACCCCATCGCAGACGCTTTCCGACGAAGACCATCAAATGCTGCGCTCCGCCGCCATCAAGATCATAGATGCGTTGAGGGTTGAAGGCGGCTGTAACATACAGTTTGCGTTCCGTGACGGACGCTATTACGTGATTGAGGTCAACCCCCGGGTTTCAAGGTCGTCGGCGCTCGCATCGAAGGCGACAGGCTACCCGATCGCGAGGGTCGCCGCCAAAATCGCGATAGGACTGACACTTGACGAGATTCCCAACAAGGTTACCGGGAAGACGCCAGCGAGCTTCGAACCGACGATAGACTACGTCGTCGTTAAGATCCCAAGGTGGCCATTCGACAAATTTAAAGACGCGGACCGCACGCTCACGACCTCAATGAAGAGCACTGGCGAAGTGATGGCTATCGGTAGGACCTTCGAGGAAGCTTTACAAAAGGCGATCCGCTCGCTCGACATAAACAAGGATCTGGGTTACGGCAATTGGAGCGACGCCGAAATAAGACACCTGCTGAAGAATCCAACCGACGAGCGGATATTCGTGATTTACAAGGCGTTGCAGCGTGGCTTCTCCGTCGAGGAGATATCAAGACTGACAAATATAGACCCATTTTTCATCGAGAAGATCAAGAACATTGTGGAGTTGGAAAGGCTCCTCAAAAAAGATTTGGAAGGGAATCTAAGGAAGGCGAAGCGGCTTGGTTTCAGCGACGAGCGTATTGCGAAGATCACAGGACGTCGTCGCGAAGAAATAAGCGACCTCCGCCGCAAAAAGGGAATCATCGCTACGTTCAAGATGGTTGATACATGTGCGGCGGAGTTCGAGGCGCAGACCCCCTATTACTACTCCACTTATGAGACGCAGTGCGAGCTCAGAACCTCAAATCGCAAAAAAATCCTGATAATCGGCTCCGGCCCCATAAGAATAGGGCAGGGCATAGAGTTCGACTATTGCACGGTGCACGCCGTCCTCGCTTTAAAGGAGGAGGGTATCGAAGCGCATATCATAAACAACAATCCTGAGACCGTCTCGACGGACTTCGACACCTCTGACAAGCTCTTCTTCGAGCCGATCACCCTCGAGGAGGTCATCAACATAATTGAGAAGGAGAAGTACGACGGCGTCATGGTACAGTTCGGCGGACAGACCGCCATAAACCTGGCGTTGCCGCTGGAGCGTGAGCTCAGACGCCTCAAGCTGCCGACGGAGATCTTGGGGACGCCGCCGGAGATGATAGACATGGCGGAGGATCGTAGGAAGTTCAGCGAGTTTCTGCGCCGCTTGAACATCCCGCAGCCCGAAAGCGGATATGCGACGTCGTTAGAAGAGGCGGTGCACGAGGCTAGAAGAATCGGATACCCTGTACTCGTCCGTCCGTCCTACGTGCTTGGCGGTAGAGCTATGGAGATCGTGCACGACGAAGAGGAGCTTTGCAAATACATTGGGGAGGCAGTTCAAGTCTCAAACGAGCGTCCCGTCCTCATAGACAAGTTTTTGGACGGCGCCATCGAGATCGACGTGGATGCGGTCTGCGACGGTGATGACGTGCTCATCGGCGCCGTGATGGAACACATTGAGGAGGCAGGCGTCCACTCTGGCGACTCAGCTTGCGTCATCCCGCCCCAGTCCCTCGATGAGAAGACTTTGAGAACCATAAAGGAATATACGCGGAGGATAGCGCTTGCGCTCAAAGTTGTGGGACTGATCAACATTCAGATGGCGGTGAAAGACGGCGTCGTCTATGTTCTTGAGGTCAACCCTCGAGCTTCGAGGACCGTCCCCTACGTCTCTAAAGCTACCGGCATCCCGCTGGCGAAGCTCGCCGCGAAGGTCATGATCGGGCGTAAGCTGAGGGAGTTGGGGTTTAAAGAAGTGGATGAGAAGAATATGAAACACGTCTGCGTGAAGGAAGTCGTGTTGCCGTTCTCTAAGTTCAGCGGCATCGACACACTTCTCGGACCCGAGATGAAAAGCACGGGCGAGGTTATGGGCATAGACGCCGACTTCGGGCGTGCGTACTTCAAAGCTGAGCTCGCCGCCGAGAACCCGCTTCCACTTGACGGCGCCGTTTTCATTTCAGTATGCGACAAGGACAAGCCTGAAATCGTAGAAGTTGCCAAGAAGTTCCAAGAAGTTGGACTTTCAATACTCGCAACCGAGGGAACCGCTAAGTTCTTGGAGAGATACGGAATAAAAGCGATGCCTCTGAAGAAGATACAGGATGGTCGCCCGAACATTCTCGACGTGATCCGAGGCGACGCCGGCTGCGGGGAAGTAAAGCTCGTAATCAACACGCCGACCGACCGGAAATCGCACCGCGATGGCTACCAAATTCGACGGCTGTGCATAGATTTTAACATACCATACATAACGACGGTGCAAGCCGCAAAGGCTGCGGCAGATGCTATCATTGCAGTTAGAGCCGGGAGGATAGGGGTGAAGTCCATAAACAGGTATATAGAGGAGCTGCACGCCGCATCATGAGCGTCGAATTGCGAAACAAACGGAGCCATTCGAAACCTTTATATAAACTCCCCGACCGAATACAGAACGGCTGCTGCGTCCTCAGGGGGGAGGCGAAGTGGCGCCGATAGTGGTTCTAGTAGCGATAAGCTTGGCATTCGCACTGGTGGGGGTTGCCATAGTGTGCCTGCTCTTACGAGCGTCTATACCTAAGACGGGCACTCCGAAAACGATAGACATCGGTCTTTTGAGGAAGTACGATGTGGAGAAGGAAAGGGAAGTTGACGACGGGGACAGAGATAGGGTTTTGGAGTACGTTTCCACTGGTCTTATGCAGGTAGGATTAAGCGAGAATGCCAGGCTCACAGCCAAACTCACAGAAACCGGTAAAAGGCTGTTAGAGTAATTCAATTTTCCTCTCTTCCTCAACTTTTATTGAAGCTATGGGGGGGAGGGAGGAAGCCTGACAACATGGTATGGGTGGATACCAATACTCAGCGGGAAGCTGTTCCTTGAAAAGGAGGAAAATATAAAAGAGAGAGCGAGAAAGTTGCAGGAAGAGATTAAGGATCGGTATGACTATGACATTGAGTACACGCATGAAAGCCGTGATAAATGGGAACTAACGTTAAGAACGGAAAGAGGAGGGGAGTTCCAATTTGAGGTGAAACTTAAAGACAATGGTTTAATCAGAATAGAGCCTACTGGAGGAGATCCACCTTATGATGTCGTTTTAACAATTTACCGGTTCATAAGGGATGTTTATCACGAACATATTCATCATTCTGTGGATCTACCGTTACTTCCGGTGGAGGCGAGCACCGAAAATGATGCAGTAGAAGGGATCTTGGATCAATATCGTCGGAAAGTGGTATTCTATCATAGGATAGTTAGGGACCTTATAGATTCAAGGAGGTATGACGACGCAAAAAACTTAATACTTGCTGGGCGTGGAGAAATGCAATATGCTTAAGGCATTCATCACTTTATTTACCACAGGTCAGAGGAAGGAAGATCTTATCAGAATATTTGAGAACTCTGACACATCGCTCAAAGTATTGATGGAGAGAGTGAATACTTATTCATGGAGAGAGACGTTATGGAGAGGGGCGTTCTCTGCAGTAGTAACAGCATTCTTCATCTTTTTAACTGAGCTTGATACTCTATCTGGATTAAATTCTGAGTGGCAACTAGACCTTCCCTTCCGCTCGATTTTTCTCTGCTCGCTTCTCTCTGCCATCTCTGTCATAGTTTTTTGGATTGGTCTTCTTATATTCAGGCGAGGAGGAAAACGAGGACGGAGAAAGGTTCGGTCTACCGGTGTGATGCGAACGTAGAAGCACGGTACCTTTCTAGTTATTTTCGCCTTACTCATCATGGTGTCCTCTGGGGAAGTGACCTCCTCCCGCCCTACGGACGGGGCTTCCGCCGGCGGGAGGTAGAGGAGTGGGGTTCAGACGAGCCGCTCCCTCGGGCGGCTCACCGCAGCCCTGCCCGCAGGATATACCCACGGCTCGTCCCAAACTTACAGTAAAAATTAACTACCTCCTACCAGCCCCCACCTCCATTCATCCCGCCCTCAGGACGAGCCCTCTTAGCGACTGATGGTAAAAGGAAAGTTAGCCGCCATCTGCACGCCGCTGCATCTGTTGCAAAGCTGCTTCATCCCCGATGGTAAATCAAAGCGTGCCCTCGCCCCTCGAATCACCTCTTAGCCCCTGTCCCCGCCCCGCCCTCGCACCCGCTTGTCCCTCATGACCTCATGACTGCCCATGCGGACGTTTCGCCTCGGCGTCGCGTCTTCTGTGCTTTGTCGCCGTTGCCCCTTAGCGTGAAGAAAGGAGTGACTCGCCGAAAATAATGCTTTTATCTCCGCTCTGACCGCATCTTGCTTGCATGTGGATGTTGTCCTGAGGGGCTGTGAGCTGCCCCTCCAGCGACATAGGGCGACCTTCAGACACCAAAAGCCGAACAGCAAAACATTTATATAAAAACATGAAAATTGTGGAGGGGGGTGGAGATGGGAGAGGAGAAAGAAGATATTGTGGCGAAGGCGTGGCCCAACAGGGCAGAAGAGGAGCGTCGTTGGTTCCGCTGGCGGATGGCGGGCTGGGTGGCGTTCATCGGGCTGCTCTGCTTCTGGGGTCTGATGATTTTGACCGTGCTCATGCCGTTCATGTATGACAAAGTCGAAGTGACGCAGCAGGGCGGCGAGTTCAAAGTCGTGCCAAAGCCTGAGATGCGCTCGTTCTTCTTCACGCACATCCTGCCCGTGGGCATCGTGGCGGTGCTCATACTCGTGGCGACGACCTTCGCCTCCATAAAAATATTCCCGTAGCCGGCTCCGACGGCAGCCGCAGGATGGCAAGGAATTTATGTTCCGGCTCCGTACCTATAATGATGCCGTGAGCTGAGCCGGCGGCGTTTGAGCGCCGAGGGCTGGAAGCCGGCTCCGATCCGGGTAGTTGGTGAGCTTAACTAACCCAACCTAAACCTATTCCGCCGGAGATGGAGAAGAAGCGTCCGCTGTACCTTGATGCGTTGGAGAGTGGGAAGCTCGACGATGCGATAGAAGCCCTGTTCGCAGTTCTGGAGCACTGTGAGCTTTGTCCTCGGGAGTGCGGCGTGAACCGCCTCAAGGGCGAGCGTGGCTACTGCCGCTCGACCGCCGAGCTGGTGGTTTCGAGCATACACCCGCACTTCGGCGAGGAGAGCGTGCTCGTCGGCGTTTTCGGCTCGGGCACGGTCTTCCTGACGAATTGCAATCTCGGCTGCGTCTTCTGCCAGAACTATGAGATCAGCCATCTGGGCTACGGGCGTGTGATGAGTGAGGAGAAGCTGGCGGAGGGCATGCTTTCGCTACAAAGGCAGGGCTGTCACAACATTAATTTCGTGACGCCGACGCACTTCGTGCCGCAGATTTTAAAAGCGGTGAAAATAGCGGCGGAGCGCGGTCTTAAAGTCCCGCTGGTCTACAATTGCGGCGGCTACGAGTCTGTGAAGACGCTGAGACTTCTCGACGGCATCGTCGACATCTACATGCCTGACATAAAGTACAGCAGTGCCGAGAACGCAAAAAAGTATTCGAACGCCGAGGACTACTGGGAGGTCTGCAAGCGGGCGGTGAAGGAAATGCACAGGCAGGTCGGCGACCTGAAGGTGGACGAGCGTGGCATCGCGTACCGAGGGCTCATAATAAGGCACCTCGTGCTGCCGAACGGGCTTGCGGGCACCGAGGAGGTCATGCGCTTCATCGCCGAGGAGATTTCGAGAGACTCTTATGTGAACGTCATGGCACAATACCGCCCGATGTTTAAAGCGTACGAGTACGAGGAGTTGAGCCGCCCCATAAAAATGAGCGAGTACAAGGCGGCGCTGGAGATCGCTAAAAAGTACGGGCTGCACAGGTTCGCCGACTAGCCGCCGCTGCCGTCGAGCCTCATCGGCGTCGTGCGGCGCTGCCGGCGGCGTCGCTCGCACTCGTGCTCGTGCTCGCAGCAGCCCTGAGCCTCCGCATCTTCTCGACGCTTTTTTCGACGTGCCACTCCGCCGCAACATCCCAGCGGTTCCACAGGGGTCCGTCTATGTTTCTGATGCCGTTGAGCGAGATTTCTCTTGCTGCTCGCAGGTCGTCAGCGATGCCCACGACGCACACCGCCCGGGAACGCAGCGCATACGTGCATCCATCGTCCCGAAGCTCCATCGCCCCCGGATAAATGCGGATATCATCTCCGTATTTCTCTTTAAGCTTGTAGGCGCCGCTGAGGTCGACTTTCGAGTCGCCTGTGTATTTCGTACGGTAGCCGCCGTAAGTCAGCGGCGCCGCATACGTCACGACGGTTGCCCGTCGCTCGCACTCTACTTTTTGAAGGCTGCCCTCAAGCATGCGGAAACATAGCTCTACGAAGTCGGAACGCATTACCGGGAGGATGTTTTGGATTTCTGGATCGCCGGGCCTGCTGTTTATCTCTAATATCTTCGGGCCGTCGGCGGTATGCATGAACGCCACATAAAACGGCATTCCGATCAGTCCTTCGTTGCGCCCGCCGCCTTGCAGCGCCTTGAATATCTTTTCTACGAGCGCGAGCTCCTTTTCACGGTCGGAAGGCTCCATGAAGGGTAGTAGGTCGCCAGCATCTTTATAAGAGCCCATGCCACCGGTGTTCGGGCCGAAATCGCCGTCGAACGCCCTCTTGTAATCCCTGGTTTCTGGTAGCGGCTCAAGCCTGCGTCCGTCGCAGAAGGCTTGGAAGCTCGACTCCTCGCCTTCGAGCCTTTTCTCGACGACCACGTCGCTCGTCTCAAAGATTGAAAGGAAGTGTTCGAAAAGTTGTTCCCGATTATGGAAATGCTCGCCGAAGACCCCCACACCTTTGCCCGCTGCCGGTCTATCAGGCTTTACTGCTACGTCGTCCCCGATCTCGTCAAGGAACCTCCACAACGCCTCTTTTACCTCAGCAACGCTTTTAAACTCAGAGCGGCGGAAAATTCTGAATTCAGGATTTGCTTCAGGCGCAACTTTTGCGAGGAGGAGGCGTTGTCTTGCTTTGCTGCCTTCGAGCGCAAATTCCTTCTTCGGGCATATCATTGGTATTTTAAGGCGTTCCTCGATCGCATCACGGACGCCCTCGATTATAGGACCCTCTGGACAGACTATTCCAAAATCTAACGCATCCTTGTGACGCTCTGCGAACCTGAGAATGGTGTCCACACTGAGGTCCGGGATGACAGCGTGCGCCTCTGCACGTTCTGCATTGAACGGATTCCTCTGTTTATCTGCCACGTAGACACGAACGTCATATTCTTCGCTCCTCTTGAGGGCGTCGATGACGGCGGCGGCTCTCGCTCCATAGGACACTACTAAAACGCCTACTTTCTGCATACATTCAAAGTAGGAATTCTAAACTGCTTTAAGGCTACCTGCGGCATCGAAACTTAATTATTAATCACTGCGTAAGGGTTGCACATGGGATATGAGACGCTGAAAGTTAAGAAGGAGGAAGGGGTTGCGGTCATAACGTTGAGCCGCCCCGACAAGTTGAACGCTCTGAACCCGAAGATGGGAGAGGAGCTTGTTGAGGTTTTAGATGAGATTTCTAAGGACGACACGGTTCGAGCGGTCGTCATCACCGGCGAGGGGCGGGCGTTCTGCGCAGGTGGCGACGTGCGCGAGGACATAGCACCGCTCTCAGAACTGAGCCCCTTCGAGTTCACAGAGTACTTCGAGCGTATGATGGACGCTTACAAGAAGATAGTGAAGATGGACAAGCCGGTGATCGCGGCGGTGAACGGCTACGCCGTCGGCGCCGGTCTCGACCTGATGATGTCGTGCGACATAAGAATAGCGTCGGAGGAGGCGAAGCTCGGGCAGTTTTTCGTGCGGATGGGGCTGACGCCCGAGGTTGGAGTCTGGCTGATGCCACGGCTCATCGGGCTCGGGCGGGCGAAATTACTGTCCTTCACCGGCGACCTCATAGATGCGAGGGAGGCGGAACGCATTGGGCTCGTCGAGAAGGTGGTGCCTGCAGACAAGCTCATGGAAGAAGCCATGAGCCTCGCAAGGCGCCTTGCCGAAGGCCCGACGAAGGCGATAGGCGTCATAAAAAGGGCGATGCACACCGCGCTCTGGACGGACGTGGACACCGCCCTCGCATTCGTCACGCGGATGCAATACCAGCTCGTCCACACCGAAGACCACAAAGAGGCAGTCAGAGCCTTCATTGAGGGGAGGAAGCCCGAGTTCAAGGGCAGGTGACACTCACGCTTGCAAGCCGACAAGGCGCAAGCTACTCGAAGTTCAAAGAAGGTAACATTTTCCTAAGTTTATTTTTACACTCATTGCAAAGCTCACTCGGTTTCATCTCGGCTTCAGCTACGGAGTTCGAGAATTGCATGACGCACTCATTTTCGCAGTGACTCAGCCCTAAAACGTGCCCTATCTCGTGAATAGCTTCCTTGCGTACGAGGTCCAATGAGTGGAGGCGGTGTGTGGAAAGCACAGCACCAATACCGAACAGAGCAACGCCGAACACAAAATTCATGCCCTTCACGTATATGTCTGGGGAGAGTATCCAGAGAAAGGGGCGACGCCCCTCCCTCGCCAGTATGTTTAAGAGCGCTGAGGCGTCAAATTGTCTTCTTCTTGCGTTAAACGCCTCCCTCGGCGGCTCCCTCTCTAAAGCCTCCCGTACTTCGATCCCATAGGTCCTTTCGAGCGCAATGCCCACTGCAGAGAGCACGCCACGACTCCTCGCATCGTGAAACATGCTTAGACGCATTAACCACCCCTTCTTAACTTATGTAGCAAAAAGTTTACTGTCTTCGTACACAGCAAGATTAAGACGAAACTACGGAGAAAGATTTAAGTACGCAACGGCAAAATGGGGTTTGCGGGATGGCAACTTTTAAACCCTTAAGAGGGCGTTTCGCCGCGTTAAGCGAGGCGAGGAAAGCAGGCTTACTTACAGCCTTTTTGGTGTCCGCAGCATTTGCCCTCGCCCTCTGGATAAGGGCAGCTTTGCCGTACGAGAGCGTCTTCACGCCGGAGTTCGTGCGTTTTGGCGGCAACGATCCTTGGTACAATATGCGGCTCGTCGAAAGTACACTCAGGCATTTCCCGCATCGTATCATTTTCGACGCTTTCACCTTCTACCCGCACGGGACATACGTACCGTTTGCACTATTTTTTGACTGGTTGCTCTCGTTTATCATTTGGCTGCTAGGCCTTGGCAATCCGTATGTGACGCTCGGACAGCGGGGCATTGAAACCATAGCCGCTTTCTACCCTGCGGTTCTCGGGGCGCTCACCGTAGTTCCCGTTTATTTCATTGCAAGAGAAGTGTTTGAAAACAGACTTGCCGGCGTGCTTTCTGCATTTTTGGCTGCAGTGCTCCCCGGGCAGATCCTCACGAGAAGCCTCCTCGGCTTTACCGACCATCACGTCATGGAAACCCTCTTTTCAACGATTTTCATGCTCTACTTCATCTTAGCGTTGCGAGTTGCAAAGGCTGAGGGCGTGAGCCTTGAAAGTCTTTACGAGAGTTTCGTCGGGGGCTTCGAGCAGGGCTCGGGCTTCGGCTCCGGTTTGGCGTCTGCGCTCAGGGCGACGTGGCGACGCTTCCGCAAAACTTGGACTTATACCGTGGGCGCCGGCATCTGGCTCGGGCTTTACATCCTCGGCTGGGTCGGCGGTCTCCTGTTCGTGCTCGTCGCCTTCGTCTGCCTCATCGTGCTGCACGTTGCGGAGCACGTCAGGGGCGAGAGCGCCGAGTATCTGGGCGTGGTCGGCGTCCCGACGTTCTTGATCGCTGCGATAATGATTTCACCGTTCCTGCATCCGGGGTGTCTGACGGAACTTCACGTCTATTCCCTGATTTTGGGGGCTGTGGGCACGTTTTTGATGAGCGCCGTCGCCGTAGTATTGCGGCGACGCAAGCTCGACGTGCTTGCGTACCCCATAGCGCTCGGGGCGATCGCAATCGTGGGCGTCGTCGTCCTCAACGTCGCCGCGCCGTCGCTGTACACGCAGATCGTCTCGAGATTCAAAATATTTGAGCCTACGGGTGGGGCGCTGACGATTGCGGAAGTGCACCCCACCCACTTCAGGAACCCTTACACAGGGAAAATTTACGACCTTCAAAACGTGTGGGCAGGTGGCGAGGTCTGGCAGTGGTTCTTGACAACATTTTTCGTCGCGTTCTTCGGCATGGGCGTCCTCGCCTACGAGGCGGCAAGGAAGTTTTCGAAACGCAGCTCGCCGCTAGGCGAGCTCGTACTTCTCACTTGGAGCATCATCATGCTTCGTGCGATGTTCGGGCAGAATCGCTTCGCCGCCTACTATGCGGTGGACGCCGCCATCCTATGTGGGGGCTTCTCGGCTTGGCTTGTCAACTTCG
>JAPHEE010000006.1:14595-15802 GCA_029259545.1 Candidatus Alkanophaga volatiphilum | reverse complement strand
ATGTTCGTCCCGACGCTCATCCGTGATCGCCTCCAGCCCGAAGATGCAAGAAGCGACTTAGCATTGGCTTCTTTAGTCGCCTTGATCTCCTTGGTCGTCGTCTTGATAGTCATATGTCCACCGCTCGCTCAGTCTTTAGCGGTGGCGAGGAGCAGCGGCGGTCCGAGCTACGACTGGTATGAGGCGTTGAGCTGGATGCGGGAGAACACGCCGGAGCGGATCACGCCCGCTCTCAATTACACCGACTTCTACTACCGGTTTTACGAGCCGCCGCCCGCCGGCGAGGATTACAGGTATCCGAACGGCACGTACTCGGTGATGAGCTGGTGGGACTACGGGCACTGGATCACGAGGATTGCGCACAGAATTCCGACGGCAAATCCCTTCCAGCAGGGCATCGGCGGCCCGCATCAGGGGAACAAGCCCGGCGCCTGCACGTTTTTCATAAACTTCACCGAACAGGGCTCCGTCGCCATCGCAGAGGCGCTCGACGTGCGTTACGTCGTCACGGATTTCATGATGGCTGACGTCTGGAACGCTTTCTACAACAAGTTCAATGCGATGACCGTGTGGGCTAATGACGAGAGCGGCTATCTTGCAGCGCTGCAGACGGACGAGGGCGTGCGGCTCGTGGCAACCGAGAAGTACTTCCGCACGACGATCGCGAGACTTCACATCCTCGATGGCTGCGGCATAGCTTACGGCGGCACTTACATCGAACCGCTGCGGCATTTCCGCCTCGTCCACGAGTCGCCGTCCACCGTCGTGACTTTTACAGTCAGCAGTGGCAACGAGACGCAGCAGAAAGAAATAAAGTTCGTGAAGGTCTTTGAATATGTAAAAGGCGCAAGAATCGTTGGAAATGCATCGGGGGGCAGCGTCGTGGAAATAAGCACGAACGTGACAACAAATACGGGGAGAACATTCATCTACTCCCAGCAAGTAGTTTCAAATGGAACCTACGAGTTTGTTGTTCCTTACTCGACGGAAGGTACGCCAAGCCGCCCTGAGTACACGAAGTTCGACGTCATCGCCGAGCCTTATATATTGCGAGTTGGGCGTATTGAGGGCGGCGATATCATTTGGGAGCTGGAAAAGGAAGTGCATGTGGACGAGGAAAGTGTAATTGAGGGGAAGACCATAAAGGTGGATTTGGATGGGTGAGGCAGGGGCGTTGCGGCAGAGGGCGAAAGCCTTCGCCATCGGG
>JAPHEE010000006.1:0-14100 GCA_029259545.1 Candidatus Alkanophaga volatiphilum | reverse complement strand
CCGCTTTGTGCGGTGAGTTAGATGGACGATGAAGGCGTGGAAGAGGGGCGGACGCCCGAAATCAAGCATGCCGAGCTCCGTATCAACCTCGATGCGAGGATCGACAGAAACTTTCCGATCCGGCACGTCCTTTTCTACGACTGGGAGTTCGGGCTTGCGAGGGACGTCGAGGACGTCAAAAGGCGGCTGTCTAAGTACTTTTACGTGCTGGAGCCGAAGCCGGGAACCTTGGTTTTCACGGCGCCGGTGAAGCCGACGGTGATCTTCGTCATGACGCAGAAGAACGAGCGTGGCGGCGAGCTCATGCTCATCAACATGGATAAATACTACTCGACGAAGAAACTGCTTGAGGGGCTGAGTATGCTCAGGGCGAACGTGGGCATTGAGATCAAGGGCGTTTGGAAAGGCTTCAGACTGGAGGAATAACGGCTGCGAGCCGGTGCTGCTCATGCGCTCGTGCTCGTGCTCACGCCCGCGTCCGCGCCCGTGCCCACGTTTGCGTGTCGGCGGCTTGCTCCCGTTGATCTTGGTCGGCTCCTTTGCGCTGAGGTTGCTCCTGTTCCCGCTCGACGGCTACTACATCGACATCAACGACTTTAAAATCTGGTTTCGGGTCGCCGCCGAGCACCCGTTTTCGTTCTACGAGCGGACGTGGAGCGACTACCCGCCGTTCAACGTCTACATTTTCTGGCTTTTTGGAAGCGTCGCCGCCGCTTTGAACCTCTGGAGCTCTCCTTATCTCATATATCTGGTAAAACTACCTGCAAACCTCTTCGACATCGCGACCGCCGCCTTGATATTTGCAGCGTTACGCCGTCATGATGAGCGGCTTGCCGTGTTTGCGGCGGCTGCTTATGCCTTTAACCCTGCGGTGATGTTCGATGCTGCGGTTTGGGGGCAGATGGATGCAATTTACACGTTCTTCATAGTACTTTCGTTCCTCATGCTATTAAGGAGGCAGCTTGAGCTTTCTGCAGTAAGCTTTGCCATTGCAGTTCTCACGAAGCCGCAGAGCGTGGTTGCGTTGCCGCCGCTGCTTATTTACGTCGCAAATTACCTCCTCAGCAAGACCGATGCTCGGAGGCGGAGGATGGAATCTCTGCGGCTGTTACTCTCGGCACTCGTTTTTGTTGCGGCGTCTTTTCTGCTGGTTGTGCCATTCGTGCCGCCGCATGAAGGCGGGCTTGCAGACCGCATTGTAAATTCTCTTGCATTTCTCAACGAGGTCTACACTGAAGGCTACGAATGTTACCCTTACACCTCGATAAATGCTTACAACGTCTGGGCGCTGCTCCTCATGGGCTTTTGGAAGCCCGATGTCCAAGAGTTTTTGGGACTTTCTTACAGGACTTATGGTGTTTTGATGTTCTGCGTGCTCGCAGCTGTTGTGCTTTTTTCGCTCTGGCGGCAGCTTCCGAAGGATAGCGGCGGAAATCTTGTAGAAGTGGAGATTCTTGCATTTTCGACGTTCCTCATGTTCTTTTCATTTTTCATGACGATGACGAGGATGCACGAGCGGTATATGTTCCCGGCGTTTGCATTTCTTGCGCTCGCGTTGCGGCGGCGGTTTTCGCTCGTCATTTATGCTGGACTAACCGCCACTTTCTTTTTCAATTTGTGTTACGTGTTAAGCGTTCTGAATGCGAAGAGCTTCATTCCTGACGGCGACCCTTCACTCCTGATAATTCCGCCTCTGAACGCTCTGCTTCTGCTTTTCTCGTTCCTCACGTTCGTGCGGCGTCCCAAGCCGTAGGCTTTTAAAAGCTCTGAAAATAGGCAAGCAATGAAGGTAAAAGACATAATGAGCAAGTCCATCGTAACTGCCGAGGTGGATGCGAGCGTCGAAGTGGCGGCGCGGCTGATGCGGGATAAAAACGTGGGGAGTCTTGTGGTTATGAAGGGAAGCGTGCCTGTTGGGATCGTCACGGAGCGGGACTTAATAACAAAGGTTCTTGCTGAAAACAAGAAGCCGAGTGATGTCCTTTTAAAGGACATAATGTCGGTGCCGCTTATCACCATAGATGCGGAGAGCAGCGTGAGCGAGGCTATTGAACTCATGCGGGAAAAGGGTGTGAGGCGGCTTCTCGTACTCGAGGGCGGAAAGCTTGTCGGCATCGTCACGGTGAGAGAGCCGTTTGTACGAAGTTTCTATCCAGAGAGGGCGCATGTAAATGCGCCTTTGCTTGAGGAAGCTGAAGATATGCTCCTGATAGCTGAGCGCCTTCTTGAGAACATTGGTAGCACCCTGAGCAGCGGCAAGTCACCAGATGAATATTACAAAACGTCGCTACGAAAGGCGGCCCGCCCTTCGGAGCGGGGATGAATTGGGGAGGTGGGCGGGGCTTGTCGAAACATTATATAATCGACAAACGGCGAACGAGGCATGCTGTGTATCTCTGCAACTACCATTTTGTCTGGATCCCCAAGCGAAGGAAGCCAGTGCTAGTTGGAGAGATAAAAGAGAGGCTTAAGCAGATCATCGAAGAGGTCTGCAGCGAAAATGGCTGGGAAATACTCGCCCTAGAAATCATGCCCAACCATGTACACTTGTTCCTCTCAGCTCCACCATACCTCAGCCCGCACATAATACTGAGGAGGATCAAAGGGAGAAGTGCTCGCATTCTGAGGCAGGAGTTCCCGGAGCTGCTCAAGCTGCCCTCGATGTGGACTCGAAGCTATTTCGTTTCAACTGCTGGTAATGTCAGTTCCGAGACGATCAAGAAATACGTGGAGGGACAACTATGAGAGTCAAAAGAGTCAAAAGGACCAACAAGTTCCGCCTGAGACCCACGAAGGAGCAGGAGAGGGCATTGTTCGCTCTCTGCGAGATGTCCGCGGTCCTGTGGAATAAGGTGAACTACAAGCGGCGCCAGAGCTTCTTCGCCGGCGAAATAGATTGGGACGCCGGCGAGGAATACGAAGAGTTCAAGCGCATTCTCGGCGCTGCAACGGCACAGCAGATAATCAGGAAGAACGACGAGGCTTGGAGGAGCTTCCTGAAACTCTTGAAGCTCAAGCATGAGGGAAGACTACCAAAACATGTGCGCAAAGTATCCCCTCCAGGCTACTGGAAAGACAGGGAAACAGGGAGGAGGAGGCTGATGACAGTCATCCGAAACGACAGCTACCGTATAGAGGAAGTGGGCGGCGAGAGGCGGCTAGTTTTGCCTAAGGGACTAAAAGTATAATGGGTGAAGTGAGGTGGGAGGGCAAGCAGGGGCGTCTGGAAATCTACTACGACGATTTGACAGGTCGGTGGTACGCCCTTCAGTCCGTCGAGGCGGAAATTGATCGCGTCGAATCAGCCAAGAGGGCGTACGCCGACCTCGGCGTGGTGAACATAATAACGGCGTGGATCGAAGACGAAAGACAGTGCGTGGCGTTCAGCGGCAAGCAACTGCTTTCGGACTGGTGGTACTGGACTGAGAAAATCTCGGAGCATCAGTCCGAGCTAAAGCGTGTCAACGGCAGGAACACGTCCAAGCGGCTCAGGAAGCTGTATCGCAGGAGGCAACAAAGGTTCAGACACGCAATTAACACGATCGTCCGCCGCTTCGTCGGGCTCTGCTGCGAGAGAGGGGTCGGCGAGATCGTCGTCGGAGATGTCAGCCGCATCAGAGAGAACAACGACAAAGGAAACAAAATCAACGCCATGATCCACAACTTCTGGTCTTTCAGATACATCATCGAGCGTCTGAGGACGACTGCCGAGAACTTCGGGATCGGGGTGAAGCTCGTCGGGGAGAGCGGCACGTCGTCCCGCTGCCCGTGGTGCGGCTCCGAAAACGTGAGAAGGCGCAAAAGGCTGTTCAAGTGTCTGAGCTGCGGAATTGAAGCTCATAGGGATGTCGTAGGTGTATTAAATATAGCCCGTCTCCACGGAGATGGGTCTAACGGGGTGCTGGCACACCCCTTGCTCCTGAGGGTGAAGGAAGGAGCCGAGGTAAAAGCCGATGCGACCCCGATGTCGATGAAGCCCTCAGAAGCAAGAATCACCCCACTTTAGTGGGGTGAGTGTCAAGTGAACAGTGAGCTTGGCGACTTCAGACTTGAGCGTGGAAAAGAGGCATTGCGTGAAATATTGGCGGAACTGAGAAATCTAATAAGGAAAAGGCGGCAAGCTGAAACCTCATGAACGGAAGAGTGAGTGTTGGGATGAAGGTTTTAGGCATTTGTGGGAGCCCTGTGAAGGGTGGGAATGTGGAGAACGTTTTAAAGGTAGCACTGGATGCTGCGAGCGAGGAAGGTGCGGAAACGGAGCTTGTGACGCTTGCGGGCAAGGAGATAAGGGGTTGTAAGCATTGTAATTGGTGCGTGTTCAAGCAGACTGCCGAAAAGTTCTGCTCGCAGGACGACGACATGAACGAAATCTTCCCGAAGCTTGTGGCAGCCGACGCCTTAATTGTGGCGACACCCGTGTACTTTGCACGGGTTTCCGGGCAGCTCGCAAACTTCATAGATAGAACTCGTGCGCTCGTTTTCGGCAAGACTTATCGGCAGTGCATGAAGGACAAGGTTGGCGGCGCGATCGCCGTCGGCTGGCTGCGGCACGGTGGTATTGAAACCACACTCCTCAGCATCGGTTACTGGCTGCTCGCGCTTGAAATGCTGCCGGTAAGCGTTCACGACACTGGAAACCTCTTCGGCGCGGGTGTCGTCTCCAGCTTGCATGGCGTCGGGAAATTTGACCCCGAAGACAGACTCCTAGCTTTAAAGGACGACTTCGGGCTGCGAGGCGCAAAAGCCGTAGCAAAGAGGGTCGTGGAGCTGACCAGAATCGTGAAAGCCGGAAAAGAAGCTTTAGGGCAAAAGTAGTAACGGCTGCGATCGCTCTAAGTGAAAGGGGGAGCCACTGGTCGGATAGAGCAGTCATGTCTGAGCAAGGCGACGCTCCACGAAGCGCCCTCGCATTTCGATCTCTTTTGCCCTTTTCAACACTTCCTCGGCTTTTGGGAACGTCTTGGCATAGCCTCTCGCGAAAGCTTCTGCCAGTATTTCTGGATGTTCGTGCGTGCCGACGAGCGTCTGGAAGAAGACGTGGACGTCGACACCGCGTGCCTCGACGCTCTGCTCGTAGAACGCAAGTCCGAAGTCTATGAGGTAAAGCCTGCCGCCGTCGCCGAGGATCATGTTCGAGGTGGTGAGGTCGCCGTGGACGATGCCGGCGTTGTGCAGCCGCCCGACGGTCTCGCCTATTCTCTCGCAGAGCTTGATGCGTTCCGGCAGCGGCAGCTTCTCCAGTACGTCCCTGACGACCTCGCCACGGACCCGCTCCATCGTAATCCTGAACTCGACATCGTCAACGTCGAGGATTATCGGGGTAGGAACGCCCGCCTTTCTCGCATCGGCGATGATCTTGGCTTCCATCCTCGTCCGCTCACGGCGGAGCCGCTCATCTAACTCCTTTATGCGGTAGCCCTTCGGGATGCGGGTTTTGAAGACTTTATCGTCCTGAATCTCAACGACGGCTTCGGCACAACGTTTTAATTCTGGAAACACAGCGTCAGAGGTCATTTCCTCAGAGGGTCATTAAGATTAAGGAAATTTCTAATTAACGCACGCTGGCTATTTTCAAGCAAAGAGTTGAGTTATGCTACTGAGACTGCGCGCTCAACACGCTAGGGAGGGAACGCATGACGAACATCATACCCGCGTCATTGCACGTCAGCTTTGGTGTGAAATGCAGGTGGACCTTAGGCGTAAGTACGGAGATGTTAGAACTCCAGAAATGGAAAGAGGCTAAGTTGCCCAAGCTATCAAGTGAGGTGGAGTTGAGGTACATCCACCAGAGGACAGGCGAAGAGGTTTACGGGGGGAAGTACGGATTCGATCTTGAGTTCTTTAATCGAAAAATGGAGTGGGCATTGGTTATTGGCTTGGGAAAAGAGAACCTGTTCCTGTGAAAAAGAATCGATGGAAGTGTAAGCTTTGCAGCTACAGCAACATATGCCCCGCTATTAGATAAAGCATCCTCACCGTAAAACTTGCATCACCAGCCCTTCCTCCGTCCACCCTTAAGCCTTATAAGGATTCCCTGCCCAGATTTGAGGATGCGGATTGCGTTGAAGCTCGCGTACATCGGTACGAGGTACCACGGCTTCCAGACGCAGCCCGGCGTCCTGACGATCGAAGACGAGCTCTTCAGAGCGCTTAAAAGGCTGAACTTGTTCGAGGACAGACGAGCCGCCCGATATTCGGCGGCGGGGCGCACTGACAGGGGCGTGCATGCGCTCTCGCAGGTCGTCGCTTTCGACTTGCGGCGGGAGCTTTCCGAAGCCGAGTTCAAAATGCTTCCGAGGATGATAACGAGTGTGCTACCGGATGACATCTGGGTGCTCGCCGCCGCTGAGGTTCCCGACGATTTTAACGCCCGCAGGGATGCGACGCTCCGCCGCTACAAGTACTTCCTGCTGAACGAGGGATTCGACGTGGAAAGGGTGCGGGAGGCAGCTAAAGTCTTCTTGGGCAGGCACGACTTTCGGAATTTTGCGGTGAAGCCCCAGGGTAACACCGTACGCGAGGTCAAGAAAATAGAAGTACACGAGCAAGGACGCTTTTTGGTCGTGGACATCGCAGCGAGTGCATTCGTGCACGGGATGGTCCGAAAAATCGTGAGCGCATTGAAACGGGTGGGCTGGGGCGAGCGCGACATCATGTGGCTAGAGAAACTCCTAAAGCTCGAAATC
The DNA here is from genome assembly GCA_029259545.1 of Candidatus Alkanophaga volatiphilum. Lineage (GTDB taxonomy): Archaea > Halobacteriota > Syntropharchaeia > Alkanophagales > B39-G2 > Alkanophaga > Alkanophaga volatiphilum. The sequence goes on along the minus strand of JAPHEE010000006.1, from coordinate 7,414 downwards.
GAAGACAGGATAGAGCTGGCACCGCCTTTTGGACTAGTGCTGAAGGAGGTGCGCTACGACAAACATGATCTGCGTTTTGAGCACGACGAATATGTATGCGGGCGGGCGGCGGTCCTGCTGAGCGAGCAAGTTTTAAGACACTTGACGCTCTCAGAGGTTTTTGAAGAGTTTAAACGTGAGTTTTTGGAAGGAGAGGGCGAAGATGCAAGCTCTTGAGTTAAAGACAAAAGAAAAAGTAAAAATCCGTCGCGTCTACATGGATTATGCGGCGACGACGCCTGTCGCCCTTGAGGTCTTGGAGGAGATGCTTCCTTATTTCTCCGAGAGGTTTGGGAATGCTTCGAGCATCCATAGCTTCGGCAGGGAGGCTCGACACGCTCTTGAGGACGCAAGGGAAAAAATAGCAAAGGGGATAAACGCCGACGCCTCAGAAGTTTTCTTCACGTCCGGCGGCACGGAGTCCGACAACCTTGCGATCAAGGGGGTCGCTCTCGCCTCGAAGAAACAAGGGAAACGCCACATCATAACGAGCAAAATAGAGCACCATGCAGTGCTCAGCCCCTGCGAGAGCCTTGAAGCCTTAGGCTTTGACATTACCTATTTGCCGGTGGATGAATACGGGCTTGTACGCCCTGAAGACCTCGAAGCGGCAATTCGGGAGGACACGTGCCTCGTCTCGATAATGCACGCGAATAACGAGATCGGGACCATCGAGCCCATTGCAGAGCTCGCTGCGATCGCGGCGGAGCACGGCGTGCTCTTCCACACCGACGCCGTTCAAAGCGTCGGAAAAATTGAAGTTGACGTCCGCAAGCTTGGCGTAGACTTTCTTTCGATCTCATCGCACAAAATATACGGGCCGAAGGGCATCGGTGCCCTCTACGTCCGCAAGGATGCCTTTAAGAAAATAGAGCCGATAATTCATGGTGGCGGGCACGAGCGCGGCCTCCGTTCGGGCACCGAGAACGTGGCTGCCGCCGTGGGCTTCGGAAAAGCCGTGGAGCTGGCGGTTTCGGAGCTCGACGCCGAGAGGGAGCGGCTTACGAGGTTGCGAGACATGCTGATAAGGGGCGTCCTTGAAATTGAAGATGCGAGGCTCAACGGGCACCCGACGGAGCGACTTCCGAACAATGCAAACTTTTGCTTCGCACGGATCGACGGCGAAGCCTTGGTCCTGCGGCTCGACGCCCTCGGGATTGCGGCATCGACGGCGTCAGCATGCTCCTCGCACGACCCCGAGCGGCGGGAAATCTCGCACGTAATCCTAGCGATCGGCGTGCCGCCTGAACTTGCACGAGGCTCGCTTCGCCTCACTCTCGGGAGATACACGACGGAGGATGACGTCAAATACGTGCTTGAGGTCCTACCTGATGTCATTACAGATCTGCGACGGATTTCGGCATTGTGATCGCTGGAGCTTTACGTCATGTAACGCCTCCTGCCGTCCTAACTTCACGTATTTCGTCCTTGGAATAGCCTATACCTCTGCCGACTTTGCAGAAAACAAAAGAGTCTGAGAAATCACAACTTGTAAAAAGGGAAAGGCAAAAAAGAGATGAATTTAGATGCCGAGAGGCGTTTCGACCTCTTTCATTACCTTCACTACTTCCGAGGGGTCGCCCTCGACGACGATCTTCCCGACTCGCATCAGCGCTGCGCGGTCGCAGACCATGTCTATGAAGTCCATGTCGTGCGACACGATGATGTAAGTCTGTCCGAGCGTGTCCCTCGCCTTCTTGATCGAGCGCACGATTTCGACCCTTGTCAATGGGTCCGCTGTCCCCGTCGGCTCGTCGAGCAGCACGATCTTCGGGTCGGTCATGAGCGCCCGTGCGAATGCGAGGCGGTGCCGCTCGCCCTCGCTCAGCATGTCCGGGTATGCGTAGAGGATCCTGTCCGTCTCCTCGTCGGTGAAGCCGACGGCGCGCATCGTCGCATATATCTTCTCGGCGAGCACGTCCGACGGCAGGTCGTAGGGCAGGGCGCCCGCAAGATTCTCATACACGTTCAGGTTCGGGTGCACCGTGTAGACTTGGTGCAGCATGCTGATGTAAGGTGTGACTCGCCCCTTGCCTTCAGGCCCCACCTCTCTCATATCTATCCACTCGTCGTCGAGCCTCACGAGAATGCGCCCTCTCGACGGCTGTATCAGCCCGGCGATCATCTTGAAGAGCGTGGTCTTCCCGCTGCCGGAGACGCCGACAAGCCCGAAGATCTCGCCCTCGTAAATCGTGAGGTCCACGTCGTCAACCGCCTTTATCAGACCTCTGTCATAAGTGTAGAAGTACTTTCGCACCTTCTCAACCTTGATGATCGGGTTATCGCACTTCCGCCGCTCGATGGGCGGCATTTCGAAAGTCTCCATGAACTTGTCCCTTATTTCGGCGGAGGGTCCTGGTCCTGCGACCTGCTTGCCCTTTTCAAGTAATATCGCCTCCGTTGTGGTTGCAACGAGCGCATCAGGCCAGTGTGACGTCACGAGCATCGTAATACCCTCCTTCTGGGCTTCGATCATGCAATCGTGGACCGCCTGCGCCGTTATCGGGTCGAGCGTTCCTGTGGGCTCGTCTGCGAGGAACAGGATCGGATTCTTAGCAAGGCACATGGCGAAAACCGTTCTCTGTTTCTCACCACCGCTGATGTCACGGGCGATGTGCGTCGCCCGGTGCACCAGCTTCACCTTCTTGAGCAGCTCTAAAGCCTTTGGCATCTGGAGGTGCTTCGGCACGCCGGCGTCCGCAAGTGCTTCCTGAATGTTCACAATGACCGGCGACTCGCCGAACAGTGCGAATGTCCGCTGGATCATCATTGCTATCCTATCATAAATGCGACGCCCGATGAGCTGCTTCTCTTCCAACGCCTTCCAGTAGTCAACTTCTTCAAGCTTGAGCTCCGCACCGCACTTTTCACACTTCTGCCCCTTCTTGCTCGGCGGCTCCACCCAGCGACATTCTGGGTTCTGGCACGCAGCAACCCTGAAAATGATCCGCCCGGTCGTCGGCTTGTATTCTGGGATGCCTCGTATTATGTTCATCAAAACGGTCTTGCCGCAGCCGCTCTTCCCGAGAATGCCGAACCCTTGTCCTTCTTTCACTTTGAAATTCACGCCTTCAAGGACAGGCACGTCTTTGAAGGTAATACCTATGTTTTCTACTATCAGAAAATCCTCCCTTTCTTCGCCCATCCGCATCCTCCTCGTGGCTCGTTAGAAAATCCTATGGGCGCAGATGTATATATATTTTCCTTCCCCTCTAGCAATGACGAGCCAAAGCGGTCATGTCATCTCTATCAGCCATACGTCGCCTTTCTTCTTCCCTTTTAGGTTCTTTAACCCCTTTCTCACGACTCCTATGACGTTCGTGGATTCGAAAGGCTCGCCGGTCGGCCCGTACTGGTCGCTTCCCTCCAGCCGTATGCCTATCATCCCGTAGCCCGGGCGGCTCATGTTAGTCACGCCTATCGTGCCTGCCTCCACCTTCTCAGTAGGCATGTTCTCAGGGATGATCGCACGCTTTCTCTCAGCGCCCCTGAAGAGGATCATAGAGTCCGTGCCCGCGAGTATTGAAAGTTTTCCTACGGGGAAGTTCCTGTATAAGCCGGTGACGTTCCTGAAGTAATCCACGCTGTTTGGCGCCTCCCTCTCGAAAAGCTCCACATAAACTATGCCGTCGGCGGGGACGCCTTCCGTCTTTACAACTCCTCTCTCATAAGCTTCTAAGGTGTAGCTCGGGTGTTGCGCCACGACTATGGCGTCATCACTCGTGTCGCCTGTTCTCTCCTGCGAGAGCCCCAGCCCCTCAAGTATGATCTCGGCGTCCTTTTGCGTCTTACCTAAGACGAAGACATGCTTTGGCTCCGTCTCCACTAGTATCTTATCGCCCACTCCTGCAACGTCCAACAGCTCGGCTCCGACTTCCACAACGCCTATCTTGTTCAGCGCCGGATTTGGCATCCTGTCCTCCTTGTATATGTATATAGAGCCAATCCGCTCCCCTTCGTTCCTTATGCAGACGGCACCCCGCTGCCGGTACTCTTCGTTGTTCTCCGGCACGAGGTCGAAGAGTGCTAGCGGCGTCTCCGCCCTCAAGTAAGTATGTGTCGCCTCGTCTACGATGAAGACGTTGTTCCTGAACTTCAAGTATGAAAACAGCGCCTCCGCCGATATTTTTGCCTCCTTAGAAAGCTTCACCTTCAATCTCGTGAAAATGTTCATGTTCTCCTTAACGGCGGTCCCGAGCGTTATCTTCTCAACCACCCGCTCTGTCTTCCGCTCCACCTCTATGGTTCTTATGCGGACGCCTTTGCTCAGCTCCTTTATAACCGAGAAGCCCATCATCACTTTCCCTATGCTCCCGTCTTCCGTACCCTCAGGAAGCAAAGAAAGCTCCTTATGTTCGGAAAGTGCGATGCAAAGGAAAGCGTCTTCGGCGGTCGGACTGCTCTTCAGAATGAAGACATCTCCTTTCTTCCGGTGCGCCTCTTTAGCGGTCTCTTGCATCCGTATGTCGAACTTCACGGGTCCTATAACCACTTTGTTATCTTCGACCCAGGCGACAGCAGCACCTTCCCAAGCTTTATGCTGTGACGCCCATTCTTTGAAATCTATCTCGCAAACGAAGACGCCCACGTCGGTGTCGAAGACAAAACGTTTTGCTTCTAGCTCTTTCTCGCCACGCTTCACGGCGACGAGCATGCCCTCCGTCACGCTCTTACCAAGGCTTCTCAGAAGCTCACCAACGGTCGTGCCGCGTTCCGCCTCTACTTCCTCGCCGTCCAGAAAAACTTTCATGGAATAAGATGGGCTACGCTCTCTTAAACTTTTTCTCAAGCTCCTTCAGGCTGAGCTTTAGCATTGTCGGGCGCCCGTGCGGGCAGGTGTAAGGAGCCTTTGCTTTTTTGAGCCCTTCAACGATCTCACGCATTTGCGAATAAGAGAGCTTCTCGCCGGCTTTGACGCTCGAAACGCAAGCGGCGGTGCTGAATATTGCCCTTAAAAGCTCGTTCTCGCCGACGTCGCCTTTGCCGGCGCTCTCTTTCAAATGCTCAACTAAACGTTCTATTACGTTCATTATTTCCTCCTCTTTCACCCGGAGGATGGCGGGCACCGCTCTTATCACGACGGCGTCGTCGCCAAACTTCTCGATCTCAAAGCCCATTTTACGCAACGCCTCCATGTTCTCCTCAAGCATGCAGAGCTGCTGTGGTGCGAGCCTCGGTACATAAGCCCTTATCAGTTCCTGACTCCTTAGCTTCCTTGATTGGTACTCTTCAAGCAGCTTTTCAAATTTTATTCTCTCGGCGGCAGCATGTTGGTCAATGATGAAAATGTCACCGTCCTTGCTTTGCGCGATGATGTAGCTGTCGTAAATTTGGTAAAGGGGGAACGTTTGTATGTCAAGGACTCCCTCCCCCTCATGCTGCGCCGCTGCGACGCTCTCATCAAGTTCGAGTGGCGTCTGCGTACCCTTAGGCGTCACAACTCCTCTAGCCTCCGCAGCCCTTGGTTCGGGCATGGACGTCGCAGTTATGCCTCCAGCTCTCGCCGCGGCGCCACCAACCCGGGCTGTTATTTTCGGCACGAGGTCGCTTTTGCGCAATGCCGCCGAGATCGCCGCCTCCACAGCCGCTTCGACCGCTTTTGGCTTATAGAAGTGCACCTCCGTCTTTCTCGGATGCACGTTCACGTTGATGTCCCTCGGTGGCATTTTCAACGAGATTACTGCAAAAGGACGGGAGTTTTTGGGCAGCAGCGAGCCGTAGCCGCTGCGCACGGCGCTCTCCACCAGATCATTGCGCACGAAACGCCTGTTAACATAAACAAAGGTTCTTCCAAGAATTTCGGCGGCAGGCTTGCTTATATATCCTTCTACGGTGACGTCATCTGATGAATACGAAATTCCGAGAAGCTCCCTTGCAACATTCTTGCCGAATATTGTGACGATGACATCAAGCATCTTCCCGCTACCGAGCGTCTTAAGCGAGAGCTTGCCGTCATGGAAAAGCTCGAATTTTATCTCAGGATTGATGATGGCGTAGCTGGTGACGATGTCTATTATGTTGCGGAGCTCGGTGGCGACGGATTTCATGCTTTTAAGCCTTGCGGGGACGTTGTAAAAGAGGCTTCGGACTGTGATGCTCGTGCCGCTGCCCCAGCTTATCTTACGGCGTTCTCTGATTTTGCCGCCTTCAACCCGCAGGTACGTGCCAAAAGGCTCGCTCTCGTGGCGAGTCCGCAGCTCGACTCTTGAAACCGCCGCAATACTCGGCAGGGCTTCCCCCCTGAAACCGAGCGTCTGTAACCCATCAAGGTCTTCTATCTTCCTTATCTTGCTCGTCGCATGCCTTTCGAAGGCGAGTTCGACATCGTCGCTCCTTATCCCGACGCCGTCGTCCGTCACTCTTATGAGGCTTTTGCCGCCGTTCTCGACCTCGATCCTTATGCGGCGGCTGCATGCATCTATGGAGTTTTCAATAAGCTCTTTAACGACCGACGCCGGGCGCTCTACGACTTCGCCTGCCGCTATCTTGCTCACGGTCAGCTCGTCGAGAACACGGATGTCCCCCATTTATTTTCCTGTTTTGCCGAAGTTCTATTTGCGTTTTGTGAGAAGTGTCGCGGCGTACGACGTAATACTTTAAATGTGCGCCTGCCGAATATAGGGGCGGCGAGTGGCAGCAACGCCCTGAGGTGAGAAGATGGCGGAGGTAATAGAGGGCGTGAGCCCGACGCGGATGGAGCTTCTGAAGCTGACCCGTCGCGTTAAACTTGCGGAGAAAGGGCATGACCTTCTTAAGGAGAAGCGGGATGCGCTGATCGCGGAATTCTTGGATGTGGTTTCTGAGGTGAGGGCGGCACGTAAAGAGATGGAAGAAAAACTCAAAGAAGCTTTTAACAATCTAATACTAGCGCAGGCACTGCTGGGCGTTGAGAACGTTCGTCAAATTTCTTTGATGACCGCTCGTAAGATTTCGCTGGACTTCGACGCTCGTAGCATTATGGGCGTGAGTGTGCCTGTAATCGAAGCTGAATCTTTCTCTCGAAAGGCTACGGAACGCGGCTACGGCTTTGTGGACACGTCGGCGGTCCTCGACAGATGCGCAAGAAGCTTCGAGGAAGCCTTAGAGAAAATAATAAAGGTTGCAGAAGTCGAGGAGACTGTACGGCGGCTCGCCGAGGAGGTGGAGAAGACGAAGAGGCGGGTGAACGCCCTCGAATACATACTCATACCGAAGCTGAAGGCGACCCGTAAGTACATACAGATGCGGCTCGACGAGATGGAGCGGGAGAACTTCATACGACTGAAGAAGATAAAAGCCATTCTTGAGCGACGGGGTAGGTGACCTCCTCCCCCAACTAGGGGGCTTCCACCGTGAAGCCCGTTAGGGGAGGTTGGGGAGTGTGGCTTGCCAGAGG
>JAPHEE010000005.1 GCA_029259545.1 Candidatus Alkanophaga volatiphilum | reverse complement strand
GCTTATCTCAACATAATTCCCTTCTTCTTTAGAATTCCTCCTCTTCCGAAGTCTTTGGAAAAATTTGCTTTCTGCATTTTCCGGGTTTCTAACAACCCTCCGCCCCTTCCTGTCAAAAAAGACTATTGGTTCTCCTTCGCAAACATGCCTGACCAACCCCTCTGCAAGAAGCCTTGCCACAACTTCAGAATCGTCCCTTTTAATCTTCCATACATCAAGTCTTTATTCCTTCTTTTGAGAAAATCCGCAACAATCTCATTAATCTCCTTCTCACTCTTAAACTTTGCGTTCCTGAGCGTCTTTGTCTCGTCAAGATAAGAACGGTAAAGATTTGTGTACGTTAAATTTGCACCATCCAAGTGGGTTTCCGCATCCACCCTCACACCGATTAAATTTGCACCCTCAAGATTCGCATGCCGAAGGTCAGCTCCTTGAAGATTTGCAAATGGAATATTAGCTCCTCGGAGATTTGTATCCTGAAGATTAGCTCGTTGAAGATTCACAATCAAAAGGTCGGCACCCTTGAGGTCTACGCCTTGAAGGTTAGCTCGTTGAAGATTCGCACCCCAGAGGCTGGCGCTCTGAAGGTTCGCACCCCAAAAGTCAGCACCCTCAAGATTCGCACCACGGAGGTTAGCGCTCTGAAGGTTCGCACCCCAAAGATTAGCTCGTTGAAGATTCACAGCCAAAAGGTTGGCACCCTTGAGATTCGCACGCCAAAGGTCAGCACCCTCAAGATTTGCAGCCAAAAGGTCAGCACCCTCAAGATTCGCATGCCGAAGGTCAGCTCCTTGGAAATTTGCAAACTGAAGGACGGCTCCTTGAAGTTTTACAAACCGAAGGTCGGCTCCTTGAAGATTTGCATCCCGAAGGTCGGCTCCTTGAAGGTCTGCAAGCCGAAGGAGAGCATTCTGAAGTTCTTTCCCACTCAACTTCGCTTTTCTTAAGAATGCCCCAAAAATCTCATTCTCCTTTAATTCCCTTAGCTTCGCATCGTCAGGCTCCTTCCCCTCCTCTTCCTTGTGCCAGTAGCAGTATTCTTCTCCGGGAAGTGCTTCGAGCGGGCATTCCCACGTTTCCGTTTCGAATTCGAATTTGAATTTGCACCTAGCCATCTATGGTAGTTGAGCCGGCAACGCTCTAACCTTTTCGGCGATCGAGGCGGGTCTGAGCGGGGTGCCGCAGCCCGCCCCTCTAAGCTCGCGCCCGAGCAGCCTGAACATAGCCCTCTTCCTTTGCAACATTCCAATCCGAAGACGCCGCAATTCACTCATCCAGCAACCTCTTCAGCTCGTAGAGCTTGTTGAGCGCCTCTATCGGCGTCATCCTCTCCAAGTCCAAAGCTCTCAGCTCCCTGATCGCCCTTTCGGCGTTCCTCGCGCCCGCATCGCCCCCGACGCTCGTGGCGGGCTGGGGAGCCGCAGGAGCCGCAGCCGCCCCGCCCCCGCCCGTGCCCCCAGCACCGCCCTCCGCCGCCTCCGCCGTCGCCGTTGCCGTCGCCGTTGCCGTCGCCGCCATCGCCGCCCCCGCAGCCGTCCCTGTCAGCTCGCCCCTCTCGATTTCCGCCATCACGGCTCTTGCCCGCTCTATGATCGTGGGCGGGATGCCTGCGAGCTTTGCCACTTGGATGCCGTAGCTCTTCGAGCCCTTGCCCCGCACGACCTTGCGGACGAAGAAGATCTCGCCGCCCTCCTCTCGGACGGACACGTTGTAGCACTTTATGCCGTCGAAGAGGTCTTCGAGGGCGGTGAGCTCGTGGAAGTGCGTCGCAAACATCGTCTTCGCCCTCACACGCTCGTGTATGTATTCGGCGACCGCCCACGCAATGCTCACGCCGTCGAGCGTGCTCGTGCCCCGCCCTATCTCATCAAGAATTATAAGACTCCGTTCGGTGGCGTTGTTCAGGATGTTGGCGGTCTCGCTCATTTCCACCATGAAGCTGCTCTGCCCCATTGCGAGGTCGTCGTAGGCGCCGACCCTCGTGAAAATGCGGTCCACGACGCCGACCCTCGCACGGCTCGCCGGCACGAAAGAGCCAATTTGCGTCAGCAACGTAATCAAAGCCACTTGCCGCATGAACGTGGACTTCCCGCTCATGTTCGGTCCCGTGATGATCATCAGGCGGTTCTCCTCGCTCAGGTGCACGTCGTTCGGCACGAAGTTCTCGCCCCGCTCCCGCAGCTCAAGCTCGACGACCGGATGCCGCCCGCCCTCGATTACGATGTCGTAGCCGTCATGCACCTCCGGACGCACGTAGCCGTTCTCGGCGGCGACCTCCGCAAAGGAAAGCAGGACGTCGAGCTCCGCAACCGCCGCTGCGACGCTTTGAATCTCCCTCGCCCGCCTCGCAACCTCCGCCCTTATCTCCTCAAAAATCGCATACTCCAGCTCCTTTATCCGCTCCTCCGCACCTAAAACCCTCGCCTCGTAGTCCTTAAGCTCTTCGGTGACGAAACGCTCCGCATTCGCCAGCGTTTGCTTCCGCACGTAGTTCGGCGGCACCTTGCGGAGCTGCGAGCGCGGCACCTCGATGTAATACCCAAAAACCTTGTTGTAGCCGACCTTAAGCGACTTTATGCCCGTTCGCCGACGCTCCCGCTCCTCGAAATTCAACAGCCAACGACGCCCCTCCTGCTTCAGCCGCCGCAGCTCGTCAAGCTCTTCGTTAAAACCCTCCTTTATAATCCCGCCCTCCTTCACCGTCGGCGGTGGACTCTCCACAATGCCTCGCTCTATTAATTCAACGAGCGCCGAAAAGTCCCCAAGTGCCGCCCGCACCGCCCTCAGCTTCTCAGCACGCACGCCATTTAAAAGTTCTTTTAACTTCTCAAGCTCCCTCAAAGACTTCTTCAACGCCACCAAGTCACGAGCGTTTGCGCTCCCGTAAGAAACCCTGCCTATGATCCTTTCAACGTCATGAACCTCGCTTAGAACATCTCGAAGCTCCGCCCGTAACAAGGCGTCGTCATAAAGCTCTTCGACAGCGTCAAGCCTGCGGTTTATCTCGATAACGTCAAGCAGCGGAAACCTTAACCATTTCTTAAGAAGGCGGGCGCCCATCGGCGTCAGCGTCCTGTCCAAAACGTTAAGAAGAGTGCCCCGCTGCGTGCCGTCTCTTATGTTCTTAAAGATCTCAAGGTTACGGAGCGTTATGGCATCTAAAACCATGAAGTCAGAGACCGAAAACGTGCGAAGCGTGCTAATGTGCGTCAAGGCGCTTTTCTGCGTGTCCCGCAGATACGAAATGACCGCACCCGCAGCGCCGACCGCCGCCGTCATGTCGGAACAGCCGAACCCGTCTAAGGAAACGACTTTGAAATGGTTGATGAGCGTGGTGTAAGCGTTCTCATAATCAAAATAAAAATCGTCGTAGCTCGTCACGCCGCCGATGCCGAGCTCGTTTTTCAGTCGCTCAAGCTTGCTTACTAAACTTTCGCCGCTTGCGCCCTCTATATCACCAGCACACCTCTCTTCAGGGAAAAGCGACGCCGGCAGCAGAATTTCTGCAGGTCGCAGCCTTGCAAGCTCGTTGAGCAATTGCGTGTGCTCCTCGTCGTCCTCAAATTCCGTAACCAGAAATTCGCCCGTGGAGACGTCCACGATCGCCATGCCCGTCCGCACCCTCCTGCCACCGCCGAAATTCACGCCGACCAAGTAGTTGGAGCTACGTTCGTCGAGAAGTGTTTCCTCGAAAACGGTGCCGGGCGTAATCACCCGGACGACATCCCTCTTCACAACGTCCTTACCCTTCGGCTCTTCGAGTTGTTCGCAAATCGCAACCCTGTAGCCACGCTCCACGAGCTTCTTGATGTAAGGCGCCGCTGCATGGCACGGAACGCCTGCCATCGGAATTCTGCGACCTTTGCCTCTGCTCGTAGAAGTGAGCGCGATCCCCAGCTCACGAGACGCAATCTTTGCATCCTCGTCAAAAGTCTCGTAAAAGTCGCCAACTCTGAAAAGCAAAATGGCATCGTTGTATCTCGCTTTGATTCGATAGTATTGGCGCATCAGCGGCGACAACTCCATCATAAGCAAATTGTAACAATATTAAAAATTTTAAGCGCAACGTAGAGCGATGTACGGCTACGCAAACTGCGTTCTAAGTTGGGAAGGTGAACTACCCTCGCTCAAGGGGCTCCGTGGGTTTGCGGGTCGTAACCTCCCCACGGCTGCTCACGCAGCCGCTTGTCCTTTTGGACTCACGCTTTCGACAGCCCTTAGGGCTGCCCCTTACGGCTTGCGAGGGCGTTATATACACGTATTTGAACTTAACCGCCCCTGCGATCCCCTCAGGGGTCTTGCAAGCAACAGGAAGATAAAAGGAGCCACTGGACGGGTCTGGTGAGCCGCTCCACACCGAAGGCGGGAGCTCCACTTTAAGAAATTTGTTGCTGCTAATTCCCACCTTTTCATGGGATACAGCAGGTGATGTGAGTAGGAAGCCTAGGATCGGGCGACCCGAAGTGAAGCCCTCGCCGAGCCGCTGCCCGCAAGGCTGAGAGCGCTGGCGGGTAAGCTCAGATGGATGAACTGGGGGCTGCTCGCCGCAGCCCCGACTTGAGCGCAGCCCGCTCCAATATTTGCTCCTTAGATGACCCGCCCCCATCTCTGAACCGTAAGCTCTCTTAGCGACATTTCTGCAATCTTTCGCAAGATCGAAAGGGTGCTGGACGAGACGAAGAGGTAGAGGATCTAGCTGGACCTGAAGATACGAATGACGTCTCCGATGATGGCGCTTGCGGCTTCGATGCCGCCGGCGCCCCGCCCGACGACCACGATTTCACCTGCGAGGTCGGTTTTCAGGAGAGCAGCGTTTAATGTGCCGCTGACGTTCAGGGGGTGTGTCTTCGGCACGAGCTTCGGCGCCACTTCGAGCTTCCCGTCACGGTCGACCTCGCCGATGAGTTTTATGACGTAGCCGTTGTTTTTCGCGAGATTCAGCGCTTCCGGCGTTATCTCAGTGATGCCCGTAACGCTTACATCCTTATAAGAGGCGTCAAGCCCGAGAAGCGCATTTGCGAGAATTACCAGCTTGACGGCAGTATCCACGCCCAGAACGTCGCTCTTGGGGTCCGCCTCTGCAATCCCTATCTCCTGAGCCTCCCGAAGGGCGTGTTCGAACGGCAGATTTTCCTCGCTCATCCTCGTGAGTATGTAATTGCAAGTGCCGTTCAGAATACCCTTAATTGATAGTATCTCGTTGCCCGCGAGGGCCTCTCTGAGCGATATTATGGGCATGGCGCCGCCGACTGTTGCTTCGAAGCCTATCTTACGGTCGGCGCGTTCTGCTGCCCGCATAAGTTTCTTAAAGTGCAGTGCCAGCGGACCTTTGTTTGAGGTGACGACATGCCTCCCCGCCTTCAAAGCTTCGAGAATATGGCTCGTGCCGGGCTCGCCGTCGCTTTCGACGTTCGTAGGCGTCGCCTCCACCATGACATCATGCTCTACCTCTTTTATCACTTCGAGGCTTTGCATGTCCTCCACTTTTATGCCGTGCGTTTCGAGGCTCTCCCTTGGGCTTAAGCCATCAGCCTTGCCTCGCTGGAGAGCATCAAGGACTTTATCGACGTCTATCTCGTTGCCACTCTTGCCGTCGCTACTTGCCAAAACAGCGCCCCAAAGGTCTACGATTGCGACAACCCGTAGGTCGAGACCGAATTTCTCTTTGATTTCCGCACGCTTCCTCCTGATAACTTCAGTAACGCCGCGCCCGACGACACCGAAACCTACTATTGAAAGCCTTACTTCTCTCATCTAAACACCTGCTAAGCCAAAAGCTCATCTTCTATCGGACGCACGATCAAAATGCCTTTATCCCTTGTGATGCCCTCAAGGATTTCCAGCGCCTGCTCCAGCTCGTCCTTGCCAACCGCCCTTATTGTGAGCGCCGCCGCCGATTTCTCCTCGATCGCAGGCATGCAAAGGAAAAGCTCGACGACCTCGGCGAAACCCGTCTTATCGACGGCGTCTATCAGCTCCTTAACATCGGAGCGGACAATGTGCCCTATCAGCAGCACGAGTGCTGCTTCCTTGAGACGTTCGGTCCCGACGCGCACCACAGTTATACCTCTTTCCCTGAGCCGCCGTAACAACATTGCGAGCTTGCTTTCCTCAACATCGAAGACTATCTGTACGGGGATCGTGCCGCGTTGCGTCTTCCGGTCCCGGTGATGGAGCACGCTGATGATATTCCCGCCCAGCTCTGAGATCGGAGTAAGTGCCGAGACAAGCTGTCCGGGGATGTCCCTTAACTCGATGTCCACCGAAACTTTCATAACTCATCCTCTGGCAACTTCTACATGAGCAACAGGCTTTCTATTCTTTTTTGGCACCTCATGCTTTTATACCTTCTGAACAAAACAAGAGTTAAAAATGAAAGAGGTGTGAGGCATGGAAGTTCCTTTGAAAAAGGTAAGGGATTGTGTTTATGAAATTCCCTCAGATTATAAGGACTTCATGAGAGTTCCCGCCCGCGTTTACGCAGACATCAAACTCATTGAGAAGATGAAACAGGATTTAACGCTACAACAGGCGATCAACGTGGCGTCATTGCCGGGCATCCAAAAGTATTCGATGGTAATGCCTGATGGCCACCAGGGCTACGGCTTCCCGATCGGCGGCGTCGCCGCCACAGACTTCAACAACGGCGTCATAAGCCCAGGAGGCGTCGGCTATGACATTAACTGCGGCGTCCGCCTCATCAGAACGAACCTCATGGAGAAGGATGTGCGCCCGCACCTGAGCGAGTTGATGGACGGGCTTTTTGAGAACATCCCCGCCGGGCTGGGGCTTTCAGGAAAGCTTCGTCTCTCCTACAAGGAGCTTGATGAGGTTCTGATCGCAGGCTCGGAGTGGTGCGTGGAGCATGGTTATGGCTGGGAGGACGATCTAAAGCGAACAGAAGACGGTGGGCGGCTGAAAGCTGCTAACCCTGAAAAAATAGACGAGAAGTCGAGACAGCGGGGCGCTCCGCAGCTCGGCACGCTCGGCTCTGGCAACCATTTCCTTGAAGTCCAAGTTGTTGATGAGATTTTCGATGAGGAGCTTGCGAAGAAGTTCGGGATTTTCGACGTTGGGCAGGTATGCGTGCTCATTCACACAGGAGGGCGTGGCTTCTCGCACGGCGTCTGCTCTTACTATCTGAGAGTCTTCGAGCGGGAGATGCAGAAAGATCCGACGCTACGCCAGATTTTCAAGCTCGAACGGGAGCTTGCGTGCGCTTACCTGAACTCACGGGTTGGCATGAACTACTTCGAAGCAATGTGCGCGTGCGCAAATTACGCATGGGCGAACAGGCAGCTTGCAACATACTGGGTCAGGCAAACTTTCGAGAAGGTCATGAAGATGTCGGCTGAGAGCATGGAGATCCAACTGGTCTACGACGTTGCGCATAACATTGCGAAGCGTGAGGTACATGAAGTCGATGGCAAGAAGATGGAGCTTTGTGTACATAGGAAAGGCGCGACACGGGCGTTCATCGCCGGCGACGAGCGACTACCGGAGGTTTACAGGAGCGTCGGGCAGCCCGTCCTCGTGCCCGGCTCGATGGGCACCCGCAGCTTCCTGATGGTCGGGACGGAGACCGCAATGCGCGAAACCTTCGGGACGTGCGCACATGGCTCCGGTCGAGAAATGAGTCGGACGAAAGCGACGAAAATATACAGAGGCGAGCAGGTGAAGCGGGAGCTTGAAAGCCGGAACATCGTAGTACGTTGTCGCCCGTCTAGGAAGCGTAAGGGCGACGTGTTTAGTGAGCTTGCGGAAGAGGCTGCCGGCGCCTACAAGAACCCTGAAGTCGTTGTCGAATGCTGCGAGCGCGCCGGCATTGCGAGAAAGGTGGCAGCATTCAGAGCCATCGGGATAATGAAGGGCTGATCTCTTTTCCACCCCCTTTCTTACTGCTGCAAGGCGGACTGACGAAAAGAAGGGGCGAGAACGCGTAAGTTGTCGTGTCGAACCAAAACAATTCGACTGAGGCAGAATTGAACGTCAAAAAGGAAGGATCTTTATTGACATCTGCGAGGAAGTGTAAAATGTGAATGCTTGCGGTTTTTACGAGGAAGACAACAACGAAATCCGCCAGGGTGAAGCCTGTTGGGATAACTATAACCCCAAGTGCATAAAGCATCAGAGGGAAGTCTCATGAGGAAGGTGGCGATAGTCGGGGTGGGGTGCACGAAGTTCGGGGAGCTTTGGGAGCGCTCTTTCCGTGAACTGGCGGTGGAGGCGGGCGTAAAAGCCATAGAAGACGCAGGGATAAGCGGCGAGGAGATAGAGGCGATCTTCGGCGGCAACATGAGCGCCGGGAGCTTCATACAGCAAGAGCACATCGGAACATTGATTGCGGACCATGTGGGGCTTGCGTCGCTGCACATTCCGGCTTGCAGGGTGGAGGCGGCGTGCGCCTCCGGCGGGCTGGCGTTACACGTTGCGACGCTCGCCGTCGCCTCCGGCTGGTACGACGTCGTCGTCGCTGCGGGCGTCGAGAAGATGACGGATGCCGACCCCAATGCGATAGACGAGCTGCTTGCGTCCGCAATAGACAGGGAGTGGGAAGCGATGCAGGGAGCGACGCTCCCCGCTCTATATGCGATGATGGCGAGGGCGCACATGGAAAAGTACGGGACGACCAGAGAACAGATGGCGCTCGTCGCCGTCAAGAACCACAAAAACGCAATTAACAACGAGATTGCGCAGTTCAGGAGCAGGATAAGCGTCGAAGCCGTCCTGCGTTCGCCGCTCGTCGCCGACCCGCTGAGGGTGCTTGACTGCTCACCCGTGGCGGACGGCGCCGCAGCTGTCGTGCTTTGCGCCGCAGAAGACGCTCGTAAATATACCGACACGCCCGTTTACATCCTCGCATCGACGCAGGCGTGCGATTACCTGTCCCTACACGACCGTGAGGACTTAACAATGATGAAGGCGACGGTGGTGGCGGCGAGGAAAGCCTACAAGATCGCCGGAATTTCGCCAGCGGACATTAATGTGGCGGAGGTGCACGACTCCTACACGATCGCCGAGATAATGGCTATTGAAGACTTAGGCTTTTTTGAGAAGGGCGAGGGCGGACGTGCCGTCGAAGAGGGCGAAACAGAAATCGGCGGGCGTATTCCAGTAAACCCGTCAGGCGGGCTGAAAGCTTGTGGGCACCCGCTCGGCGCCACGGGAATAAGACAGGCTGTGGAAATCGCGCTGCAACTGCGAGGCGACGCTGAGGGCAGGCAGACGAACGCCGAGATCGGACTCACGCACAACGTCGGCGGCACCGGCGGGACCGCGGTCGTTCACATTTTCGGACGCTCCCTGCCGTGAGCCGCCTACACCGGCTCACGTGCCCCAGCTCGGATGAAGCACGGTCCGAGCGTCGTCGCTTCAACTGTGCCGCAGGGCGTCCGTCGGACTACACGCAGCCCCGCTCAGCGACGTTTAAAACGAGCATACTGCGGGCATGAAATGTTCGGCGCGCCTCCGAGCTTGCGTCACTCGAACTCTATTCTCGGCGGCTCTCCTCTCTGCATTCCAAATTCCACAAGTATAGCCTTCATGATGCCGCACGGGACCGGACAGTCCGCATGCTTCAGGTGCTTGCCAGCACATGCATACACGATGTTCTCGAAGACGTTACGAGTTTTCGGGAAGATGTCTTCATACTTTACGACGTTTATCTCTTTTGATAGGTTATTAACAGCGTCACATTCCGACTTTATGCTCACTTTCACCGAATGCCCGTCCCTTCTGGCTTCGATCACCGTGCTGAACTTGCACGCACCCCCAAAAACACGGACCGTCGTCATTTCCTCCCCACAACAACTACCTCGTCCTCCTCAATTATCACTTTTACGGAAAAGCCTGACGCCCTTAAGAGTGCCGCCCGGCTCTCGGCGCCACGCTCCCAATATTCGAACGAGATGAGCACCCCGCTTGGTTTTAAAACCTTAAAAACCTCCCCCACCACCACATCGCTCTTGCCTCCGAATATAGGGATCCAGTCAAAAGCATAATAGAAGACAACACAGTCCAACGATTCGCTCTTGAAAGGCAGGGCTTGAGCATCCGCTATGAGAACGTGAACGTCAGCGTCCTCGTTCAATTTCTCTTTGTATTCCCGTATTTGCGTCTCGCTTACATCAAGCACGAACACACCGTAGCTAAGCTCTGAAAGTTCGAGCGCTGTATCCACGTTCGTGCCACAGCCCACCTCCAAAACCTTGGCTCCACCCGGCAAGCCCAACTCTGACAATATTTTTGTCAGGAGGGGCTGCCGCACGCCCACTTCGAACGGCATCAAGTTTTATATCCCTGCCTGTAAAGTCAAACTAGTGGGTAACTACGCAGTGCGAATACGTTTTGCATCGTCGTCTTGTGTGACGCTCGTAGCTGCTCTGCCAACGCCCGCTGCGAGACGTATCGTAACCGGCAATGAGCATGCCCTCAAACAAGAAGCGGCAAATGATCATTAAGAGGGGACGCAAAGCTTGAGAGAGAGTATAATCTCCAAGCGACAAGGTTGAATGGTACGTTTCGACGGCGACGGCGTCGACGACATCCTGATCGTAACCCCAAGAGACATTACGCCGTAACGAAGGCAGGCGCCGCTTGCGACGCCTTCACGACTATGAATTCGAAGCCAGCGGGAACATGCAGTTGTTCTTGAGGTCTGCGAGCGCTGGAGCGGCGACGCGCTGATCACGTTCAGATTCTCCGCCATCTCTCCAAGTGGCAGCGAGGTTGAGATTTTCAGGACGACAGGAACGTACCTACAGAGCTCGATGCCGCCGAGCGGTGAGTATCGGTGGAAGCTCAAGCCTTCTGTAGCGGCAGGCAAGCGTCAGAAGACTTCGCAAAAGCTTTTTAAACTGCTGAGGCAAATCCGCTCCACGGGGGTAAGATGCCAGACTTCCAAGTGATAGTTTCGGACCCGAAGACCGGAAGAGCTTACAAAGTGGAAGTTAAGGGCGATCGGGGCGTGGAGTTCATAGGGAAGAAAATAGGTGACATGATAGACGGCGGCGTCGTAGGACTGCCGGGTTACAAACTTAGGATCACAGGCGGTTCTGATAAGGACGGCTTCCCGATGCGTCCTGATCTGCCAGGAACGGCACGCCGTCGGATTTTGCTGACAACCGGCCCGGGCTACCGCCCGAAGGAGCGAGGTATAAGACGTAGAAAATCGGTTAGAGGCAGGGAGATATCAGCAGACATCTTTCAAATAAACGTAAAAATAGAAGAGTACGGGCATAAGCCCGTGGAGGAGATGCTCGGTGGACAGACCTCTTAACTGCCCATTACCTTTTCTACGGCTTTTTGCAGCAGTTCTGTGAGCTTTAGCCGCTTTACGGGGATGTCTTGGACATCGTGGTACAGAATTGCTTGCGCCTCCTCTGGCGTCAGCGGCACGTAACGAGCGATGATCCGCAAGCTACGAGACGCAAGCCTCATAGACCTCACTTCAGGATCCTCGCCTTTTATCTCCTCGAATCCCTCAGAATCTATCTTCACCAGCCCTATCTCATGGAACAAGCCGACGACTACGCAACTCTCGTCATCAACGTCCGCTCCTTCACTTCCTTTTATTTCCAAAAGCTCCTTCGCAACATTCACGGAATACTCTATTAATGGCATTCCCTCTTTCGGCGACGATGCTTTCAACCAGTCCGTCTCTGTGCGTAAAAACTCGAGGAAATCCACGATGGGCGTGCCCCTTGCTCTTGTCCTCTCGAAAAGCTTGTACAGCGTATCCGTTATTGAATCAGCTTTCTCAGGAGGCATGCTTTCCTTGAGCCCACTATTTATGTAGCTTAATGTTTCCTCTATGCCCATTTTTACCCCTCCATTCCTGGTCGCCACACCTTAACATCAACATACCCAGGGCATGCGAAGGCGGCTCGGAGCTGCTCGTAGCAGCCCCCGGCTACAGCATCGCCGGTAGCCTCCCCTACGTCATCGCCGCCCAGAGCCTCACTTAGCCCTGAGCGGGGGCGGTCACCCGCTTACCCCTCTAGCCCTCCTCTCAGACTCCCACCGCCCTCATCTGAGAGGACTTCCGAGGGCATATTATGTTAGAGAGTGAGGGATTGTATAAACTTATCGGTTACTGTTGCGAGCCTCCCGTACTCCTCAACCATAAAACCGTTGCTTGCAACCGCTTTCCAAACGAGATGCGCAAAGGGTGTACAGGGTTAGATGTGGTGAACGGATTCGAGGCAGAAGTGGTCCGTACCAGTACCTTAAGTTGCCGAGCCGGCTTGAATTATCACCCAAGCGTTTTCGAGCCTCCGCAGTGCGGGCTTGGATCGGGCAGCCGAAGTCAAGCCCTCGACATCCGAGCCGCTGCCCGCAAGGCTGAAAGAGCTGGCAGGTAAGCTCGGATGGATGAACTGGGAACCTCTCCTCACCGGATGCCCCTGTGAGGGGAGGAGGTCACTCTCGCCCTCACCTCTTTCATCATATCTTCAAACGTGAACTTTTCAGGCACCACATCCACTCGCACCCCGTGAGCTTCGAGCTTCTTTCTTGTAGGTTCGCCGATCGCCGCCACGGAGATGTTGCACATTCTTGCTATCAGCTCGTCTTTTACCCCAAGCTCCTCAGCAATTTTGAAGAAGTTTGCGACGCACATGCCGCTCGTGAACGTTATCACCTCGATATCACCGGCTAGCAGCTGCATTATAAGTTCCTCCGCTCGCCGCCTCTCGTCACCTTTTGGCGGCGTTATTTCATAGATCCTAGCCTCTTGGACCCACGCCGCCCCTGCTTCTTCCAAGCGCGCCTTCAGCGTATCATCCCCTTGCCTACTCCGCACTATCCAAACCCTCTTCCCTTTTACTAACGGCATTAAGGCTTCGGCAAGCCCCCTTGAACTATACTCCTTAGGTAGAACCTGTGTCGAAACTCCGTAGCTTTCAAGCTTGCGCGCCGTCGCGGGACCCACCGCCGCCACCGTTATTTTATTATTCAAAGCTCGCACGAAATTTTCAGCAAGTTGTCCTGTCGGGTCGTTGTCATGGATGTGAGCAAACACGCATTCCACACTGCTCACACTCATAAAGACGACTAAATTCGCCACACCCCGCAGGACACTCTGCAAGAACTCCTTAAATTTACGTTCCCATACTCTCTCTACCGATATTAATGGGGCGTAGAACACGTCGAACCCATAAGCATTGGCTATCGCGACGGATTCTTGCTCATACTTTGCAGGTCTCGTCACGCCAACCCTCATTGAAAAGAAATAGGAAAAAATGAAGAATTAAGCAACGCGCTCTGCAAATTCCCGCATTCGCTCCGCCGTCTTATAGCTTTCAGAGAACTCATCCTTCGCGATGATCGAGGCAAGCTCGTTCCCGAGGATGAAGATAGCCCGTTTGTGGTCGGATTTGCTTCGATGGACGTGGAAGGGCGAGATACCAAGTTCCTTGTATTTTGTGAAGCCGTTGCCTAGCCCGTTCTCCTCAAAGTACTTTTTTATCTGCGCAAGCAGCAAGTGGAGGTGGATGAGCTCCTCTTTTTTCATGCTTTAAGCATCCGCAGCGCAGTTTTTCTCACCTACGTAGGCAATCAATTCCTACTTCATAAAATATATAGTTTTCCAAACTTTTTTAATGATTTTTAGGTAGTTTCAGCCCGCTCCGCGATAACCGTGTTCCCCCGTTTCACCCCCTGTCCTCGCCTCACCGTCGGTGAAAAACCCGTAGGGAGCGTAACATCCACTCTCGACCCAAAGTATATTCTACCAATGGGCTGCCCTCGCTTTACTCGCTCGCCGACTCGCACGTCGCATCGTATCCGGCGGATGAGACAGCCAGCAACCTGCACTATTTTAACGTCGCCGTACGCTGTCGCCAGCCGTATCGTGTTCTTCTCGTTGCCTTCGCTCCTTTTAAGGAACGCAGGGAAAAAACTACCCCGCTCGTATTTTATTTCGGAGACGACGCCGTCGAGAGGAGCCACATTTGTATGATCGTCGTAAATACGCATGAAGATGGATATAAGGTTTTCGTCGGCTCTGAGAACCTTGCCGCTCGCCGGCGAAACCATGTAATCGCCCATCCCCGTCAGTATGTCCTTGCGATATAAGTCCGCTTTCCCTCGGCGCCGCAGATGATACAACACCCCCTCCTCTCCCCCGCATCCCCCAAGCACGTAGTTACTTCTTCGCCGAGGACATCGGCGTCGAATCGTTCCTTCACCTCCACTCCACACTCTTCGCTGCCGCACATGAAAATTGCGACGACTCCCCTCCTGACGCACTCCTTTATCTCATCTTCCCGCCCCTGCCCCCGCTCATTCCCGCAAAAATCGAAAATTCTGGAGGCGAAATGTTCCTTGCTCCGCCGCCAAATGTTCTCATAAACGTCCTTAAGGACCTTCTCAGCTTCGCTGACGACGTTACTCAGCGGCACGGTGAAGCGTTCGAAGGTGTCCCTCCGGACGAACGTGCACTCTTCCCTGCTGACATCCCTCGGACCGATCTCGATGCGCAGCGGCACGCCTCGCATCTCCCATTTGTAGAATTTTGCGCCAGGACGCTCCTCGCCCTCGTCCAAGACGACCCTGAACGAGTTTTTCAACGCCGCATGAACGCTGCGGCACGTCTCGATGACGGCGGCGCTTCTCTCATCTTTTGAGAATATTATGGGGACGATGACGATTTGTGTCGGCGCAACCTCCGGCGGCAGGACTAAGCCATGATCATCGCCATGCGTCGCAATCACGGCTGCGACGCAACGCTCCGAGATGCCATAGCACGTCTGATGCACGTATTTATACTCGCCGCCGATGTCTTCATATTTTATATCAAAAGTTTTTGCGAAGTTCGTGCCGAGGTGGTGAATCGTAGCGATTTGAAGCGTCCTGCCGTCAGGCATGATCGTGTCGAACGCAATGGTATAAGCAGCGCCCGGGAACTTATCCCAGTCAGGACGTTTTGTGATTATATATGGAACGGCAAGCCTATCGTAAAAGGCACGGTATATATTTATAGCCTTTCTTACCTGAGCTTCCGCCTCCTCCCAGCTTCTATGAGCGGTGTGCGCCTCCTTGAACGAGGTTACCTCCCTCAGTCGTATCAAGGGGCGGGTGTGCTTCGTCTCGTATCTAAACACATTTACGATCTGATACACACGGAGCGGGAGATCCGCATGTGAGCGGATCCAGACCTTGAACATCGGATATATTGCGGTCTCGGACGTCGGGCGCAACGCTAACGGCACGTCAAGTTCGTCGACGCCACCCTTCGTCACCCAGAATACCTCGTCCTCGAAACCTTTTATGTGCTTTTCCTCTTTCATGAACTCCGTCCTTGGAATTAAAGTCGGGAAGAGGACCTCATCGTGCTCCTCGTCAAGCAACGCCCGCAGTATGGAGTATATCAGGTTTCTCAGCTTGAGACCGAATGGAAACCACACGTATAAGCCCTTCACCGGATATCTGACGTCCATGATTTCTGCTCTCCGTAAAACCTCATTGTACCACTCACTGAAGTTCTCTTTAGGGATTACGGTCTTTGCCTCTCTCTCCTCGTCGGCCATGCGTACCCCCGCCTACAGCTCAATAAAGCTACAGACGCAAATCAAGAAGCTCGTAGCTAAGCCCTTCGCTTTCCAGTCTGTGCAATAGCGAGGGAACCTCGTCCTCGACGCAGACCACCGTAAGCGAGACGCCTCTTGAAGACGCCTCTATAGCTGCCTCTTTAGTACCATATAGGACATCAGGTTTCCTGTTTATGCGGGAGAGCGCTACTAGTGCTTCTATGCCGATGACGCCGACGAGCTCGCTCTTTTCCACCGCATCCTTCAGCCGTTTGACATCCACTTTTCTAGAGCCGCCGTTTTGTATCCTCGGAACCATACACACAGTTATCTTCCCAAGTTCGAGCGCAATCATGCCCCTTATTTTGGTGATGCCCACATCCTCGCCGCGCTTTGCATCAGACGTGCAGACCGCCCTCGCCCCTACCTCCTCGCCCTCTCGGATCTTACATGCGTAGAGGATGCCGTCTCGCATCTTCAGGCTGACGGGCTCGCCACTTTTCAGGTCGTCGTCAGCGACCGCCGCCCAGACTGAGATGTTTGTTATGATGTTGTTGATGTAAGAGGAATACTCTTCAAGCTCGTTTGTCATCCTCAAAATGAAATCGACGCCCTCTTTCGTCACTCGATATTTGCCACGCCCATCCGTCGCCACCATGCCCTCCTCTATCAGTTCCTTGACGTATTCGGAAACAGCCTGCGGCGTGATGTTCAACTTTGCGGCGATGTCCCGTTGCTTCACGTTCGGCTGGTTCGCCGCAATTTCCACCAGTATCTGGAACTTGCTACTCATCCGCTTGTTCTGGAGGATTTTCGCAACCGCCATCCTACCGCCCCGCCTGACCTTAAATAAGCGATACACTTAATTAATTTTGCGGGAGTGCAAGCCCGACGGCGCAATGCCCATATGGCAACACCGATTAGAAATCGTCGTAGCTCTCTGAAGCCTCATTGAAAACTTCACCTAAAAGCTCCTTTATAGATCTCAAGAGTGTCAGCGCCCGATTCTTATCATAAGGGAAGCTTATGGACCAGCCTGCCCATTTTGTTTCCATTACTTCACCGTTTTCGACTTTCTGGACCCAATGACGTTCTATGGAAATGAAGGGTCCGTAGTTCCCCCGCTTGATGAAGCATTTCAGGACTTGCTTCGGCATACCTTTGTCGTCCCGCCATATCACTTTCTGCCCCACATACCTCAGTACCTCCATAACAACACCTCCTAAGTGCCAAACCTCCTCTCCCGCTTTTGGAAGTCCCGGATTGCCCGTAGCAGGTCGATCTTCCTGAAGTCCTGCCAGTTGACATCGGTGAAATAAAACTCGCTGTAAACGGACTGCCAGATGAGGAAGTCGGTGAGCTTAGCGCCGCCCGACCTTATTATCAGATCGGGCTCGAACCTGAAAACAAGCTCGTCCTCTATCACCTTCTCGTCGATCTCCTCAGGCTCAAGCTCCCCCCGCACGACCCGTGCGCATATGCGCTTTATCGCCTCTGTGAGCTCGCTCCTACCCCCAAATCCTATAGAGACGCAGACCTTCGTCGTCGCCTCCGCCACGTTGTCTCGCCTCAGCAGTTTTACCGTTTTCGGCGTGTATATCTCGACGGTGGCGTTCTCCCTGCCGAGAACCCTTGAAATACGCTCAAGCAGCAGCTCGCTCGTCGCCTCGATGATCTCTTTGCGAAGCTCTTTTGCGATGCTCACATAGATGCCAACGGTGCTTATGCCGAGCTCCGAGCACCACCGCACGAAGCTCGCCAGCTTCCGTATTGCCTCCTTAGAGCGGCGTGTGAGGAGGTCGCTCTCATCTATTATCAGAATCACATGCCGCACGGCGATGCCCGCTCGCAGGATGTTCCGTAGGAGCCATTTTTCATACAAGTATAGGAGCACGCTTCACCCCTAACACCTATGCTGTGTGCACTTAAAAATTGTTTGTGCGGCGCCTGTCATCGTAAAGTTTAAATAATGCCTCCGCCCTCCTCAAGGCGAGTGTTCGAAATGTGGAGCGAAAGCGTCAACGTCAGAACTTTGCTGGCATTGCTCTTGGCTTTCGGCGTCAGCGCCGTGCAAACCGCGACCGCGGATAGGCGGCACGCTGTAGCCACGGATATCCAGTGGCACGCCTACGACGAGGGTGTGCATCTTGCGAGAACAGAAGGAAAACCTATGATGCTGGTGTTCACAGCGAAATGGTGCGGCTGGTGCAGGAAGCTCGAAGAGGAGACGCTCTCTAAGGATAGCATCATAGCGCTCTCTGCGGACTTCGTGTGCGTTAAAGTGGACGTTGACGAGGAATCAGAACTCGCCAGAAGCTTCAGGGTACGTGGCATTCCGGTCGTACTCTTCACGGATGAGGACGGTAACGAGCTGCGGCGAGTCGTCGGCTTCGCCGATGAAGCTGAGCTTATTGACGAGATGCTGAAAGCGTTGGACGCCGTTGGCAGGACGCCGTCAGCGAGCATACAGGTCCCGGCAGAGAAGACAAAAAGAACAGTAACAACTCTTGCACCGCTTCTGAGCATTTTCATCGCGTATATTTTGAGGAGAAGTAAAAAAGAGGAAGATAGGAGGTGAAACGTTGCGCAGTGTCATATTACGCCTTCTTCTTCTCGCAACTTTTCTCATACTTTTGGCGTATGGTATCATAGTTAAGGAGCCCGTAGAGGTCCTAAGGAACGCTAAAGTACTCTGCCTGTCGTGTCTCGGCTTGTAAGGTACGCTGTTACTCAAGAGCTGCTCTCTAGGAAGGGCTGCGCCTTCGAGCTAAAGGTATTTAAGCTCAAAATTCAAATCGACTGGACGAACACTCTATCTATGGTCCCCCACACCAATGTCATGAAACTCAACAAGCTGAGGACCAGCATCCAGATGCTTTGGTTGCTTTTCCTGAATTCCACGCTCCCTTTGAAATTTTTTTGATTTCCCTGCTAAACTGCTATGCGTGTCCGTTGGCTTCCACCTCATGCCCCTTGGGGGCGTTACAGACTTCTTTGCGCTACGGCGCTTTCCGTTCCATGTTGCGGGCGAACTTGGCATCGCAGGCATGCTAAGCGGGAGCTGCGGCTGGGCGTGCCCTTTTGGATTCTTTCAAGACTTTCTTTACAAGCTTCCTACCAAGAAATTCGAGCTCGACTTTAAGTTTGCAGAGGCGTTACGTTTTCGTGCTTCTGGCGCTCATGATCTTTTTGCTGCTCGGACTGTGATCGTAAAAACGCCGCTCTTCTCCAAGTTGTGTCCGGCGGGCGCCTTGGAAGCGGCGCTGTCGTCATCGCTGAGCCGTCTTTAAGGCGACGGGTAGGCATACTGTTTTGCTTGAAGCTAGCGGTTTTACTCATGTTTGTCTTCCTGTCTACAGTCTCCAAGAGGCATTCTGCCGCTTTGCATGCCCCTTAGGCGCTATTCTCTCAGCATTTAACCCGCTGAGCAGCGTTCGTCTCGAAGTTGACGACGGTTGTGTCCGCTGCGGGCGGTGTGAGGCGGCGTGCCCCACGCTAAAAGTTCACGAGATGCCGAACTCCACAAGGTGTATCAGATGCTTAGAATGCCTCGACGCTTGCGAGGGCGAGCACATCCACGTCCATTTCGAGTTACGGCAAAGAATTTAAAGCTTCAGGGAGGATAGAAGTAGGGATGGAGCTTGTAGTTTCGGAGGAGCCGCTGGTGGAAAGGTGGCAAGAGTTCCTGAAAAAGTACTATTGGGATGAGATATTGAAGTTGTCCAACGCATATCCTGAGGAGAGGAGCCTATACGTCAGCTTTTTTGATGTGATCAAAGGCGCCACTGAGCTAGAGAGCTTGCTCTTAGAGGAGCCTGACGTTGTGCTTCGCAATGCGAGAGAGGCGTTGCGGCGCATGGACCTCCCGACGGGCGTCAGCCTTGAGGATGCGCACGTGCGCATCGTAGGGCTGCCGGAGGCGCACCGCCCCCGGATAAGAGACATAAGGAGCCACCATATTGGCAAGCTGATAAGCGTCGAGGGTATCGTGTTGAAGGTGACGGAAGTGCGTCCTAAGGTAGTGAGCGCTGCTTTCGAGTGCCAACAATGCCGCCATGTCACGTTCGTGCCGCAGGAGGGGCGGGGCTTCGTGGAGCCCGCAGAATGCGAAGGATGCCACCGGAAGACGCTCAGGCTCGTACCTGAGAAGTCGAAGTTCGTGGATGCGCAGAAAATGCGGTTACAGGAGCCGCCTGAGGAGCTAAGGGGCGGCGAAATGCCGCAAATACTCGATGTGAACCTTGAAGATGATATCGCAGGCGTCGCAACCCCCGGGGATCGTGTCGTCGTCACCGGCATCCTGCGCTCGTACCAGAGACGCACGCAGCACGGCAAGTCGCCCTTCTTCGACGTTTATTTGGATGCCATTTCTGTTGAGAGGGAAGAAAAAGAGTTTGAGGAGATCGAGATATCCGAGGAGGATGAAAGGAAGATATTGGAGCTCAAGAGTGACCCTAACATCTACGAGAAGCTCATAAGGTCGATAGCGCCCTCGATATACGGCTACGAGGAGGTTAAGGAGGCGATTCTGCTGCAGCTGTTCTCCGGCATTCCGAAGGAGCTGCCGGACGGCACGCGGATACGCGGCGACATCCACGTGCTCCTCGTCGGCGACCCCGGGATCGCAAAGTCGCAACTCCTGAGCTATGCGGTGAAGCTGGCGCCCCGTGGGATCTACGCCGGCGCAAAAGGCGCAACCGCCGCAGGGTTAACAGCAACCGCTGTTAAGGACGAGTTCGGTGACGGGCGCTGGGCGCTCGAAGCCGGCGTGCTCGTACTCGCCGACAAAGGAATAGCGGCGATAGACGAAATGGACAAGATGGACAAGAAGGATCGAGATGCGCTCCATGAGGCAATGGAGCAGCAGACGATTTCAATAGCGAAAGCCGGGATAACAGCGACGCTTAAAGCTCGCTGCGCAATTCTAGGGGCGGCAAATCCGAAGTACGGGCGTTTTGATAGATATGAGCCGCTGGCGGAGCAGATAAACCTGCCACCGACGCTACTTTCGAGATTTGACTTGATATTCACGCTGATGGATCGTCCTGAGGAGGAAGCGGATGTAAATCTCGCATCACATATTCTGAGGACGCATTATGCGGGCGAGCTGCTCGCCACGAGCGGGGGTGACGTGAAAGAGGTGCGGATGATAGAGCCGGAGATCCCGCCGTCGTTGCTCCGCAAGTACATAGCGTACGCGCGACGCCGCGTGTTCCCGGTGATGAGCCGGGAGGCGATGCAGATGTTCCTCGACTTCTACGTCGGCTTGCGCCGCCAGGGCTACGGCGAAGACGCCCCGATCCCGGTGACCGCAAGGCAGCTCGAAGCCCTGATCAGGCTCGGCGAAGCCTGCGCCCGCGCAAGGCTGAGCAACGTCGTCACCGCGGAGGACGCCGAACGCGTCATCCGCCTCGTCAACTACTGTCTACGCCGCGTCTTCGTCGACCCCGAAACTGGAAAGCTCGACGTGGACTGGGTGGCGGTCGGCACGAGCAAGAGCCGCCGAGATCGCGCGAAAATGATAAAAGAGATTATAAAGGAGCTTGAAGAGGAGGCAGGTGGCGGAGCTGTGCCTTTAGAGGAGGTTCTTGATGTTGCAGAGAGCAGAGGAATAGAAAGAGCAAAGGCGGAAGAGGTCATCGAAAGCCTGAAGCGTGACGGCATAATATACTCACCGAAACACGGCTACATAGGCATCGTCAGATGATAGTGATGCGGGATCGCCCCGAAGCGAGGGGCGACCGATGCTCGCCCGATACGTCTAAGGCTCGTTCATATGCGGTCGTGCGGCATCGCCATCGGTCAGTGCTGCAGCACGCTCAGGGGTATGCTGCCGTCGTGGACGGCTGTCGCCACGATTACGCCCTTCACGCCCATTCTTCCGAGCGTTTCGAGGTCTTCGCAGCTTCTGACGCCTCCGCCGAAGATCACGTCGTGCTCGCTCCTCGCAACGATCTCCGAGAGCAGCGGGAGCGTTGCGGAGACGCCCGCTTTTGTGCCGATGCTTCGCAGCTCCAAAACGATGAGACTCTCCAGCGTGTAATCGTTCAGCATTTCCACGAGAGCCAAGGGGTCTCGTAGGGATTCGTCTTGAGACAAAACCCTCCCACGGATCATGTCCATGCTGACAGACAGCCGCCACCCTTTCTTCGTGGCGTTGCGCACCGCCCCCTCCACCAACCTCCTCGAAGCCGTCTCCGTGCCGAGAATCACAACGTCGGAGATGGCAGCCGCCCGCTCCACGTCGTCTAAGCTTTCAACGCCGAAGTCGAGCAGCACCTTCGAGAGGGTGCGCAGCCTTTTGATCTTTGCGGTGTTGTCACCGGTGCGCATGAGACGGTTCAGATCGGCGACGTAGACTTCTCTCGGCTTCATCGCTTTCACAACCTCCTCCGGCTCCGACGTACCGACCACGACGCTGTATTCGTGAATCGGACGATATTTCTCACGCTCACCCCGCACCGCATGCACGACGACGCCGTCCAAAATGTCGAGCGCTAGAATGACCCTCATCTCTTAAAGTTTGGATGAACAGTATTTGCCACACACACCCACCTTAATGTTCACCACTTCCGTGCAGGGTTTGGATCTCAGGGTTTAAAATTATCGGACGGCAGCTGCTAAACCCAAATTCTAGGGACCATGAGAGCTAGCGCCACGTCACCTCAACCTCCTCGGGTCTGAAGTTCGGCTTCACCGCCGATGCATCGATCGGCGTACGCACGCCGCTCTTCAGCATCAAAAGCCCCAAATACGCTATCATTGCGCCGTTGTCCTTCAAGAAACGAGCTTCTGGCACGTAAAATTTTGCGCCGCGCTCCTCGCACATCGTTCTCAGCATTTCTTGAAGCCGCCCGTTGGCGCCGACGCCCCCCGCCAGCAGAACTTCATCCTTCTCGCAGTGCGCTACCGCTCGCTCCGTCACTTCGGTTAGCATCGCAAAGGCAGTCTCCTGAAACGAGAAGCAGACATCCTCTACACTGCGTCCGTCATTGACTGCTTTTTCCGCCGCAGTCTCCAACCCTGAAAACGAAAAGTCCATGCCCTTTACCACGTAGGGCAGCGGCACGTATTCACGACCTCGCCTCGCAAGCTCTTCTATCTTAGGACCCCCGGGGTGGCTGAGTCCCAAAAAGCGGGCGAACTTGTCAAGGGCGTTCCCGATACCTATATCAAGTGTCTCGCCGAGTATACGGTAACGCCCACCTCTATATGCTAAGACCTGCGAGTTCGCGCCGCTCACGTAAAGTGTCACTGGGTCCTCTGCGCCGCACCGCCACCGTCCGACTTCGACGTGCGCAACGCAATGGTTCACGCCGACTAACGGCACTTTTAATTTCAGAGAAAGCGTGCGTGCCGCAGTCGCTACGACTCGCAAGCAGGGACCCATACCTGGACCCTGCGAGAACGCCACACCGTCGATATCATGAGGCGTGACTCCACGCTCTGCCGCCGCTGAAAGCACTTTTGTGAGAACGTTTTTTATCTCGGCAGCGTGATGCTGTGCCGCCTCTCTCGGATGTATCCCACCATGCTTCGGGATATAAACAGCTTCAGCCTCTGCTATCACGTCCTTCTCATCAACTATCGCGATGCTCAGGTTCCACGCCGTCCCTTCGATGCCGATAACACGCACATAAAAATGTCGTGCTGGGGAACTTAAAGCACCTGCTCTGCCGTACGACGGTCTCGATGGGCACGGCTTGAAGCGGCACGGGCGTTTCCTCGAACAAGACGCCGCCCGACGTCGGCTCTCTTCTCCGCCTCCCGCCTCTCCGGCGGGGCGGGCTCCGCGGACGCTTGCCTCGTGCGGCGATGCTCACCCGTAGGCTCCGGCTCCGAGAAACCTCAGGGCGATCGCAGCAGCACATCTGATGCTACAGAGCATTGAAGTGTACATGGCGTTTGCGAGCGGGCAGTAGCACTCGCCCCGCTTTATTGCTTCTCTTATTTCTGCTGCCCTCTTAGACGTCCATACCTTCCTGAAGTCGTAGTTTTCAGCACGTAGACTGCCTAACGACCTTGCAAGGATACAGCACGCCCAAACCTCGCCGAGCGGCGTTATCTGGCAGGAGGCGAACGCTGCATAGCATGGGATTATCTGACGACGCTCCAAAAGCGTCTTTTTCACCAAATTGTAATATTCAAGGCGGAACGCTTGGATGAGCCTCTGCATGCCGCCCCTGAAATAGTCCGCCTTTAATCTAGAGGAAATAAAGTCGAGCGCTCTTGCAAGTTCCTCGTAGTCTGGCGTCACGCCACTGCCCACATTAAAAAGCTCGACGCGCTCTTCCGCAACCTCAAAAATGTGTGAGTCGGGGCGTGGCTCCAGACTCCTCACGAATTCGTAAATTTCGGGAATCGCATGCACATTAAACTTCGAAATCACGGTGTGCACGCCGACCAGTAAACTCTCGTACTCCTCCCTGAGCGGGACAAGCGCCTCGTAAGTCCGAAGAAGTTTCTCAAAGTTCCCTTTAACCCCTCTTATTTCATCATGCAGCTCGCCTACACCGTCAAGCGAGATGTTTACTATGAGCCGCTTTCCCGCATTTCTCCCCCTTTTCCGCCCTAAAAACTCCAAAACTTCTTCTACATTCTTCTCTATTCTCCTCCACAGCAAGCCGTTCGTCGGGATGTTAACGATCTTCGCATTACAACGCTCGAAAATGGAAATACATATTTCTGGTAAGTCCTCACGCAAAAACGGCTCTCCCCCGCTTATCGTGAACCAGTAAGCTCCCCTCAAGCCGTCCAAGATCGAGTTTATCTCGTCCATCTTGAGTTCATCCTCGGCGGATCTGCCTTCAGCCGCCGCCCAGATGTTGCACGTCTTGCATCTTGAATTGCACTTGTTCGTGACGCTGAACGTCACGTTTATCGGCGGTATTACAGGCGCGCCGAGACTTCGGAACGCCTTTAACATCATAACTTTACTTATCAAAAGCAACACCCTTTTAACTGGGTTGTCTGAACCAAGGCTTAAATGAAAGTTTCAATAGTCATCCCCACGTACAACGAGAGGGAAAACATAAGGCTTTTGATTCCTAAGATAATGGAAGTCTTCGAGCGCGAGGGGCTTTGCGGCGAGGTTATCGTCGTCGACGACAATAGCGAAGACGGTACCGCCGCCGAAGTCGAGCGCCTCTCTCAAATTTACCCAAACATTATTTTGGTCAAGCGAGCGAGGAAGCTGGGCTTAGGCTCCGCATACAGATGCGGATTCGAGTTTGCGAGCGGTGATGTTGTCTTCGAGATGGATGCTGACCTCTCCCACGATCCTGCAATGATTCCCAAATTCTTGGAAGAAATAAAGAGCGGCGCAGATGTTGTCATCGGCTCTCGCCTCGTCGATGGCGGGCGTGTTGAGGACTGGGACGCCCTCCGCATCGTCCTGAGCCGAGGCGCAAACACCCTTGCGAGATTTCTGCTGCGGCTGGACATCAAAGACCTAACGAGTGGCTATCGTGCTTACAAAAAAGAGGTTTTGGACGAAATAAGGACGAACGGCATGAACATCTCTGGGGGGTATGCTTTTCAGGTCGAAATGGCTTACTTTGCGAAGAGGCTAGGCTTCTCCGTCGCTGAAGTCCCAATATGCTTTAGAGATAGAAAGTTCGGCGAGACGAAGCTTGGAATAAAGGACATCCTCGAATTTATGAAAGTTCTATTCAAGTTACGCTTACAAAATGTTGTTAAGAAGGTCCCGACGCGGGGATGAATTAGTAGTGAATGATGAGATGCCCATCGGGCTCAAAATTCTCAACGTTTTTAAACTGACACGAAGACTTTAGCATAGCAAGAGCAGACGGAGCCGGGGTGCTCTCATGTCGTCGTCAGAAACGGGAATGAAAGGCGGGGAGGACTTGAGGATAGGGGTGTTCATCTGCCGCTGCGGCGTGAATATTGGCGGCGTGGTGGACTGCGACGCCGTCGCCGAGTATGCAAAGACGCTACCACATGTCGTCTGCGTCTCCGTCAATAAGTTCACGTGCTCTGACTCTGGACAGGCAGACATACAAGAGCACATCCGAAAATACAACCTGAACAGGGTCGTCGTCGCAGCATGCACACCGAAGACGCACGAACCAACGTTCAGGACGTGCTGCGAAGAAGCTGGCGTCAATAAATACCTTTTCGAGTTCGTGAACATCCGGGATCAGTGTTCATGGCAGCACATGTGGGAGCCCGAAAAGGCGACGGAGAAGGCTAAGGACTTGGTCAGGATGGGCGTCGCCCGCGCGCACCTTCTGGAGCCGCTCGAGGAGACCGAAGTGCCTGTCCACGACGAAGCGCTCGTGATTGGAGCGGGCGTCGCTGGCATGCAAGCGGCGATGGACCTTGCAGACATGGGATTCCGCGTCTATCTTGTGGAAAAAGAGCCTTCAATCGGCGGACGCATGGCGCGCTTCGACAAGGTGTTTCCGACGAACGACTGCTCGATCTGCATTCTCGGTCCGAAAATGGTGGAGGTCGCCAGAAATAAGAACATCGAGATTTTGTCCTACTCGGAAGTCGTTGATGTGGAGGGCTACGTCGGGAACTTCGAGGTCACGATTTTGAAAAAACCACGCTACGTCGACGAAGCCAAGTGCACCGGCTGCGCGCAATGCAGCGAGAAGTGCCCCGTCGAGGTGCCTTACGACTTTAACGAAGGTTTCGGGACGAGGAAGGCTATTTACGTGCCGTTTCCGCAGGCTGTGCCGCTGAGGGCGCTGATAGACATGGAAAACTGCTTGAGGGCAGAGGGCAAGGAGTGCAAAGCTTGCATGAAAGCATGCGAGCGAGATGCCATCGACTTCAGCCAGAAGCCCGAATACATGAAAGTGAAAGTCGGCACGATTATCGTGGCGCCCGGATTCGCGACCTACGACCCCGAACCGAACCATGACTACGGCTACGGTATTTACGACAACGTGATTACAGCAATGGAATTTGAAAGGCTCCTGAACGCCGCCGGTCCCACCGAAGGACACATTATAAGACCATCTGACTGTAAAGAGCCGAACGTCGTCGGCTACATAAACTGCGTCGGCTCACGAGACCGCCGCACGAACATATACTGCTCGAACGTCTGTTGTATGGTAAATATTAAAAACGCAATCCTACTGAAAGAGAAGCGTCCTGAAACCGACCATTACATCTTTTACATGGACATTAGGGCGCCGTTCCGCCTCTATGAAGAGGCGTATAACCGGGCAAGGGAGCTCGGTATCAAGTTCATACGGGGTAGACCTTTTGAGGTCATCGAGAAGGAAAACGGGAATTTGGTCGTGCGCGTCGAGGACACGCTGAAAGGGGAAGTGAGGAACATAGAAGTGGAGCTTCTGGTGCTCGGTACGGGGATCGTACCGCACAAAGACATCGAAAAGCTCTCCAAGATGCTGAAGCTGCCAAGGGCTGCTGACGGGCTCTTGATGGAGGCGCATCCGAAGCTAGGGCCCGTTGACACAGTGATCGACGGCATATTCGTAGCAGGTTGCGCCTCGGGCCCCAAGGACATACCTTACGCGGTTTCACAGGGGAGTGGAGCGGCTGCCCGCGCCGCCCGCCTGTTAACAGCTGGAAAGGCAAAGGTAGAGGGTATAACGGCGACGTTGAATGCCGAGAAGTGCGTCGGTTGCGGGCTTTGCGTCGATGCGTGCGCGTACGGGGCGCTCTCGCTCGAGGGCGGTCGTGCGAAGCTCGTCGAAGCCCTGTGCAAGGGCTGCGGCACGTGCGTGGCGGCGTGCCCCACCGGCGCCCTTGAGCAGAAGCACTTCAAAAACTCACAGATCATGGCGCAGGTCAAAAACTTGTTCGCAATCAGCTGACCACAGGTAAAATTAAGAGTAGTCGGAACAAAATAGGCAGTGGTGAGAATGAAGAAGGTGAAGAACATAGAAGAAATTCCGGGCGTCGGACCCACGACCGCCGAGAAGCTGCGAGATGCCGGCTACACGAGCGTCGAAGCCATAGCGGTGGCGTCTCCGATGGAGCTTGCTGCCGCCGCTGAGATCGGCGAGGGCGTCGCCGCAAAGATAATAAACGCCGCTCGTGAGCTGGCGGATGTCGGCGGCTTCGAGACCGGTGACGTGATCTTCGAGCGACGTAAAGAAATAGGCAAGCTGACAACGTGCTCCTCGGCGCTCGATAACCTCCTCGGCGGTGGCTTAGAGACTCAAGCCATCACTGAGTTCTACGGGGAGTTCGGCTCTGGGAAGACACAAATCGCGCACCAGCTCGCAGTTAACGTCCAATTACCTCGGGAGCAGGGCGGGCTTGAGGGCTCTGCCATAATGATAGACACAGAGAACACGTTCCGTCCCGAAAGGATAAAACAGATGGCAGAGGCGCTTGATTTGGACCCGAAGGAGGTGCTCAGGAACATACATGTTGCCCGCGCTTATAATTCGAACCACCAGATGCTCCTCATAGAGAAGGCGCAGGAGCTGGCGGACAAGCTCCGGGACACCGATCGCCCCGTCCGTCTCTTAATCATAGATTCGGTAACCGCTCATTTCAGAGCGGAATATCCGGGAAGAAGCTCCTTGGTGGACCGGCAGCAGAAGATAAACAAGCATCTGCACGATGCGCTCCGCTTCGCCTACCTGAACAATGCTGCGGTCATGGTCACGAATCAGGTGCATGCGAGACCCGACGCCTTCTTCGGCGACCCCACGAAACCTATTGGCGGGCACGTTCTCGGACATACGGTCACTTACCGAATATACCTCCGGAAGTCAAAAGGCGAAAAGCGGATCGCAAGGCTCGTAGACTCTCCAAACCTGCCTGAGGCTGAAGTGGTGTTCTCGGTGAAGCCTGAGGGCATCAGGGACTGACCCTTACCGACAAAGTGGACCTAAAGCAACAAAAAGGGAATTTAAGCCAAAACTTAGGACGAGCCACCACAATACTCACTTCGGTCAAACTCTCTCGCGTCGCACTTTAATTTCCTCTATAAGCTTTAGCTTTCTCTGCAGCTCTCGCACAGCAAAAGCCCGTCTATGAGCTTTAAGTTACCAGAGAAGGTGCCACATCTCTCGCATATACCCTGCGACATTTCCTCTCCCGGCGCTTCGATTTCGCGCTCTATGTTCATCTCCACTAATTCTGCAAGTATGGAGTTCATCTCAGAATAGACCGCAAGGATGTCCACGTCCGCAACTATGCCCACAAGCTTGCCGTTCTCTACGACGGGCACCCTTCTTATCTTTCTCTTTAACATCAGCTTCGCGACATCCATGAGGTCGTCATCGGGCGACGCAGTAATTAAGGGAGACCTCATGAGATCTTTGAGTTTCACCTCGCTCGGCGTTATATCCTTCGACACAAGTTCCCTGATCATGTCGCGCTCAGTTACAATGCCCACCGGCTCTCCTTTGTTTAACACAATTATACTGTCCACATCATATTTCAACATCATGCGAGCAGCATCTCTGGCGTTCATCTCCTGATCTGCCTTCACAACATCCCGTACCATCACTTCCCTTACCGGAATATTCGTTTCCATACTCGTCATACTATTTGAGGGAGGAATATAATAAATTTTCTCCCCTAGGTCCGCCCTTCATGGTTATAAATAGATCTAGGACGACTGGAGGCTTGAGGTGAGGACCTACACCGGGCAGACGTGGGAATATAAACACAACCGCCACGTCGTGATTCAAGCTCGTTGCCAATAATAATAGCTTAATAAAAAGTTAGAAGAAGGGATAAGGGGGTGTGGAGATGGGAGAGGAGGAAGTTATAAAAAAATGCGTTGAGCTTCTTGACAAGATAATTGAGGACATGACCGTACCTCGTAACATAAGGAGGACGGCGACGCAGGTTAAGAACGAACTATTAAGTGGGAAGGAGTCGCTGGCGGTCCGAGCGACTTCTGCGATCTCGACCCTTGAGGAACTGACGAACGACCCGAACATGCCGCTCCATGCGAGGACGACGATCTGGAGCATAGTGAGCCAGCTAGAGACCGTAGCTGTTGAGAAATAAGATGATAACCCTAGCGATAGCCGGGAAGCCAAATTCTGGGAAGTCCACGTTTTTCAAAGCGAGCACGCTGGTGGATGTAGAGATCGCACCATACCCCTTCACGACGATCTCGCCAAACGTCGGCATCACACACGTCCGCACAAAATGCGTCTGCAAGGAGCTTCTCAATGACTTTTGCGGGAATTGCGTTAAGGGCGCACGCTTCATACCTGTGGAGCTAATAGACGTTGCCGGACTCGTCAAGGACGCTCATAAGGGCCGTGGATTGGGGAACGAGTTTCTTGATAATTTACGGCGAGCGGAAGCCATCATACACGTCGTTGACGCCTCTGGAGGCACGGACGCCGACGGGAACATCGTGGGCGTCGGCAATCACGATCCTGTGGAGGACGTTACGTTTTTCGAAGAGGAGCTGAGGATGTGGGTTTTTGGGATAATCCAGCGCAATTGGCGGAAGGTGCTGCGGCGGGTAGAGCTCGAAGGGGCGAAAGTCGAGAGGTTATTAACAGAACAGCTCGCAGGCGTCGGCGTTTCAGAAGCGCAGATGAAAGCAGCGCTGTCCAAAACTGTGAGAGTGGCTGGTAGCAACGTTAAAAACTGGAGCGACGACGCTTTGAAGATGCTAGCGGCGCATGTCGTCGAAGAGAGCAAAAAGATGCTGATAGCTGCAAATAAAATGGATATCGCGCCTAGAGAGTTCTTGGAAAGGCTGAAGAAGCTCGACCGCATCGTGATACCGTGCAGTGCGGAGATGGAGCTTGCTTTAAGGACGGCAGCGAAGAACAACATCATACGATACCTGCCAGGCGACCCCGACTTCGAAATCGTGGCGAGCATCACTGATGCGCAAAGGGCGGCGCTTGAAAAGATGAAAAAATTGCTGCGGGAGTTCGGGAGCAGCGGCGTCCAAGAGTGTATAAACAGAGCGGTCTTCGACCTTCTTGATTACATCGTCGTTTACCCCGTCGAGGACGAGAACAAGCTCTGCGACTCCGCAGGAAGGACGCTGCCAGACGCCTTCCTTATGAAGCGTGGCAGCACCGCCCGTGACCTTGCGTTCGCAGTCCATACCGAGATCGGACAGAGCTTCCTGTACGCCGTCGATGCACGCACGAAACGCAGGCTCAGTGCCGACTATGTTTTGCGAGACGGTGACGTTATCAAAATTGTCCACACGAGGTGATTTAACTTCTAGTACTCTTCTTCCTGAGGAAGAAACAGGTGCCTACGGTGCACATCAAAATGGTGACAAAGATGACGACGAACGTGAGTTCTGAGATGGCGAGAGCGTCCTGTATGCCGCCGGGGAAGCGGTCTGCGAAGCTGAGGACAAGTGTTGCTAAGACCGCCGCCGCCAAACCGCGGGGGAGCATGAGACTCATCACCGCAGCATCCTCCCACAAGTTCGTTTTCATGGTGCATGCCACGACCGAAACGATGCGAGCGGCGAGCAATGTCAAAGAGATGAGGACGCCGTGAATTATTACATCAAGCTGCGATACTGAGCATATCGCGCCGAGGTAAACGAAGAAGAAGGCTCTTATGAAAAATGAAATTTCAGAATGGAAAGCCCGCATCGTCTCATCAAAGCGCAATATCTCACGCTCGTGTCTCAGGATGTACGCAATGCTCTCTTCGTTGCCGAGCGTCAGCCCGAAGAGCAGTGCGCTGACGGGTCCGCTCCCGCCGAGGCTTTCGGCGATGCTGAACACGATGAACGCTGCGGCGAGCGTGAGCATGTAAGAAAACGGGAGTTCTCTCACCCTGTCGAGGACGAAATACCAGAGGACGCCCGCGATGATCCCTAACATCCCGCCGACCGAAAATCGGCTGATTGCGTCCTTTATTATCGCGGATGGCAGGGGTTGCGGCGTGGCGAGCGATTCGAGGAGCGCCAACGCAGTCACTATCGCTAGGATCTCAGCAACGGTTGCTTCTAACCTCAAAACGGTAGCCGTCCGCTCCTTCAAGCCCAGCCGCTTCACCACCGAAAACACGACGAGCGGCGTCGGATTTCCGACGATTGCGCCGAGAAGCAGCCCGTGCAGAAGCTCCCAGCCTAAGAAGTGGACGGCAACAAAAGCCACCGCAAACATCGAAAGTAAGAAGCAGACGACCGCTAATAATATTGCGTGAGCGCCACCCTTCAACGCCTCATACAAATTCGTGTCCATGCCGCCCTCGACGAGTATTATGAGAAGCGCTACCTGCGAGAATATTGGGGCGAGCGGCACGAGCGCCGCCGGCTCTATGACCCGCAAATAAGAGCCGAGGAAGAGTCCGAAAAGGAGGAGGAATAAAGGGTCGGCAATTCCTGTCTTCAGAAACAGATAATTGACTACAAAGCCCAGCACGATGACTACGCCTACTAAAAACAATATTAGGGAAGGGTCAGTGAGCACCATACGACAAGATTGGCGCCAATATAAAAGTTTTTGGATGTTTTAGCGGCTGAAAGATTGAAGAGAGGCGATGATGAGGGGAAGATGCTAGCAAGAACATAATACGCCGGATCGATAAAAATTACTGGTGCCGCATGAGAATGCCTAAATCCTCTCAAGACCCTTAATTTTCAGCGTATCCCCGCATATCTTGGCAAGTTTCAGAGCTCTGAGCATGGTGCTCCGCCGCCTCTCAGCCTCACGCTGCTGAAACGTCCTTATAGCCCGCAGCAGGTCTATTTTTCGAAATTCGGGCCAGTAAGGTGCGCAGAAGTAGGCGGCGCACTCGTTCCCTAGTGCCTGCCACGGTATGAAGTTGCTGAGCCGCAGCTCGCCGCCCGTCCTAATTATGAGGTCGACGCCGCCGTTGCCGCTCTCGGCTGCCGAACCTATACGGAGGTGTCTCGAAATCACGTCTTCGTCGATGTCCTCGACATCGAGCTCGCCTCGTTTCACCTTTTCGGCAATGCAGCGCGCCGCCTCCACGATCTCTCGGCGTCCGCTGTATGCGATCGCGATGTTCAGCGTAAAGTTCGTGTATTTTGCAGTGGCAGCCTCTGCCGCTTCTATCGCCCGCCTCAGATCCTCAGGAAGCCGCTGCAACTCCCCTACAGCCCTAACCCTTATCTTTTTCTCGTGTATGCGCTCATTTTGGCAGACGTCATCAAATTTCTCCTTTATCAGACGGAAAAGCTCCCTCTTCTCCTCCTCGCTCCTGTTAAAGTTTTCGATCGAGAACGTGTAAAGCGTGAGCTGCTTCACCCCCAGATCAAAGCACCACTCTATCACCCTCTCAGTGACCTCAGCGCCGTAATAGTGCCCTTTATGGCGCGCTTCGCCTATTTTCTCGGCGTATCTTCTATTGCCGTCCATTATTATTGCTACGTGTCTAGGAATCTTCCCCTCTTTAATCTCTTCCTCGAGAAGCCGCTCATAGCTGGCATAGACGCCAGCCTGAAGCGCATCGTGCATCCTGCTCGCAAGAAATATAAATCTCTCTAAGAATGGCACCCTGAACACGAACTTCGGGATCAACCTTACGAAGAAGGATTTTAGTGGCACACCCCTAACATATCACGCCCAGTTTAAAACCTTGTTGGTCTATGCCGCGGGAACTGGACTCCACAAGCAATTTTTGTTAACATTCACAAACTATTTCCATGAAGCGTCTTGTAGTGGTTGCGCTCGTTTCCGCTTTCGTACTTACTCTCTTGGTAACGGCATATCACCAGTGTATCAGATTGGATGAAGCTGAAATAATACACAAAGTGGAGGAAATAAGAGGCTTAGAGCTTTTACCATCAGTCGCTAAGAAGGCTCGTCCTGAGGGCGGAATGAATTGGGGCGGGGGGCTGGCAGGAGTAGAATTTTTATACTCCGAAGACAATATAGGTTTGCAACGAGGCCGTGGGTACAACCTGCGGTCAGGGGCCGCCGTGACCCGGCCCGGAGGGGAGCGCCTTATGGCACACTCCCCAACCTCCCAAGGCTTCCGGTGGAAGCCCCTTGCTGAGCGAGGAGGTCACATGAAGTTCCGTACGAGTTCATGAGTCCCGAGGAAATTGGCAAACAGACGAGCAACCTCGATAACAGAAGTGAACTGATGTTAAAGGCATTGTTCATGGCAGATGAGAATGAAAGTATTAAGGAGGTGAGCGTCGAGCATAAAGCGGAACATGTAGTGGCGTACTATGATCCCTGGAACAAAGTCTTCGTTATTTCCGAAAAAAGGGCATCTTTGCTGCGGAAAATCCTGCCGCATGAATACGTGCACGTGCTCCAAGACCAGCATTTTGATCTCACGAGGTTGCTCTCAAGACGCACTTTCGATGAACTGATGGCAGCGCGGGCGCTCATCGAGGGCGACGCCTGCATAACTACTGATCTTTATGAGGGGAGAGAGCCGAGCGTCGAAGCTGCCGCTTTTGGGAGCTCGTCTTCAGAAAGCCTCCTCGAAAGGACCCTAGACGCGTTCATGGAATTTCCTTACGTCGAGGGCAAGATTTTCGTCTCTCGTTTATACGAAGAAGGAAGCTAGGACGCTGTGAACGCTGCCTTCTTAGACCCTCCCACGACAACGGAACAAATAATTCATCCCAACAAATATTTCAGCCGAGAACCCCGCAAGAACGTGACAAATGCAGAACTACCGCTCGGTGAAGGCTGGACGCTAAGCTCTGACGTTCTTGGCGAGTTTTTCATAAGGACGATGCTTGAGTTGCATATAGATGAAGACACGGCAAGGCAGGCGGCAGCAGGTTGGGGTGGCGATTCTTTTGACTTCTACACAAACGCTTCTTCGTATTTATTTGTGTTGAACATCTCGTGGGATTCTATCGCTGATAGAGACGAATTTTTCACAGCCTACAACAAGATGCAAGTATCGGTGGCGAGTTGCTGTTAAACTCCTCCAAAGTTGCCATGTGGGTCGTAAAAGACAAGTACGTGTGGATATGTAAATTTGGTGAGAACACCTTGATTCTCAGCTCTCCACGGATCTGCTGGATGCTTACCTTAAGCGGGGTTGTACGAAGAACACGCTGCTTAGGGTGAGGCTTTTAAGGAGTAATACAGCAGAGGCTGAGAAAGGTTCTTATATGATGCTTCCCCATTGTGTACAGTGGTAGGCTGCCCGGGGTAAATGCGAGCCTCACTGGATGCCCACTACTTAGGAGAGGTCATAAGGGATGGAGGTTAAGATTAAAACCCTAACGCCAATTTGGACAGGAGATGTTGATAGGAAATGTAGTAAAATCAGAGAAACTGGGATAATTGGCTCTCTTAGATGGTGGTACGAAGCTTTGGTTAGGGGATTTGGTGGATATGCTTGTGATCCTACCTCTGAAAGAAGATGTGAATTAGACCAAAGAAGACTCCAGAATGCGATCAGAGAAGGAAAATCAATTCAGGAAGCTTTAGATGAGCAAATTTGCCCAGCCTGCCAGTTATTTGGGTGTACGGGCTGGAGTAGGAGATTTAGGGTTGAAATGGAAGACCTTCCCTTAGTAAATCTTAAATTTGTTACGAAAATCGATCATCCATCTTTTAAGACCGATTTAAGGTGGTGGATTAATAAAACCTTAGGAAAAAATCCAGTAGGATTTTACGGAGAAACTAAATTAAAGGTAGTATCTCCTTATAATAAGGAAATTGAGGATATTATAGCATTCCTTCTAAAAACAATCTCATTAACTGGAGGCTTGGGGGCAAAGACTCAGAATGGATTTGGTATATTCACTGTTAAGAACCTCAAAAAAGAACAGATTAGGCAAGGGTATGAACTCTTTCAACGTTCACTCTCTAAGTCAGGTTTTCAGCAGGAATTACCTAACTTCAACAATTTCTTCAAGATTGATGTTAAGGTAGATGAGGTCGACACTTTTAGAGAGAAATTACTGAATGATGCTGGAAAAACTTCCAATTACATACTTTCAGGATTTGCAATAAAGTTTCTACTGAGAGCCGAGTTTAAAAACCTTAAAAACTTGCCTGTAACAAATTTTATAGAAATCAAAAATGCATGTAATGAGGTAGTTAGGAAATTAGATGGAATAATAAAAGAGTTAGATAATAAGATAAACAAGCTCAATCAGATAATAAAAGAAGAAACCGATAATAAAAAAAGGAAAAAGTTAGAAGAGAAGAAAAAGAGGCTTCAGGAGAATAGAAAAGAATACGAATTGTTAAAAAGAAAGTACAAACCTAGTAAAGTTGTTGCACGGTACTTATTTGGTTCAGATTTGGAAGAGAAGTGGGCTAGTAGAATAAACGTAAGCCATGCCTACAGTATAGGTTCTGACCTTCATTTTAGGATTTGGGGTGAAATCCCACCAGTACTAAGCTATGATCGAAATATAACTGTAAAATTCGATAAAAAGAAAGTCATCGGGCAAATTATAAAAATTCTTGAGAGTTGCTTTGGGTTTAACACTTTGGAATTTGGAACTGTAAAATTTAAAGATCAATTACTTAAGGAGGTGTTGGGATGATCCACGACTTTTACGCTGAATTTTGGGATGAACACAAAAAAGGAGCAAATTTTGATAGAGTTGACAAAATCGATGATGCGTATCATAAAATAAAATTAGCTTCATTAAGCATGATAACAGAGAGTGGTAAAAAGTGGGCTAGAGAGAATAAATATAAATACTGGGTCAGAACTGAATATCTTGGATTAATCAAATCGAGAGTGGCATTAATTAAGGAATTGGGTATAAATGACCCTCAAAACCCTCCAAATTTGCCCTATTCAGTTCTAATAAAAATTAAATTCCGATTACGAAAACCGTATATTAGTAAAGATGATGAAGAATTCTATATTACAGAAAATCCAATTTGTAAAGATAAATTTTTCAAAATCCCAATTATACGATCAAGTTCCTGGAAGGGTGCTTTAAGATGGGTTGCACTAAATACGCTTCTAAGTAAATTACCGTCAGATAAATATATGGCTTTTGGAGAAAGAGCGAAGTTGATTAGACTTTTTGGGAATGAAAAAGATAAGATTGAACAATTCCTAGATGATATCTTTAATGAAAAATACTCATCAGATAACCCAAGGAAAACAGTCTCTCAGGAATTTTTTGAATATATTCTTAATAAAAAATATGTAAATAAAGGTGGAAATGGAAGAGGTCGTTTGATTTTTTATTCAACATTTTTCAGTGGAATTGGATTAGATATAATAGCTCCACATAAAAGGAAGACAAAGACTGTCAAAGTGCCAATTATGTTTGAGGTAGTTCCAGTTATCCCGGCATCCAAGGGTACGTTTATCTTGCTTTACATACCGTTCGATATACTCCATAGTAAGGAAAGACTTGAAGAGGAAGTTCCAAAAGATCTAGAACTTTTAAAAGAAACCATTCCAAAAATGCTGCTTGAATATGGATTTTCTGCTAAGAAAACAAGTGGATACGGAG
Source organism: Candidatus Alkanophaga volatiphilum (assembly GCA_029259545.1). Lineage (GTDB taxonomy): Archaea > Halobacteriota > Syntropharchaeia > Alkanophagales > B39-G2 > Alkanophaga > Alkanophaga volatiphilum. Next base: position 33,240 of record JAPHEE010000005.1, on the reverse strand, counting down.
TTGTTGAGGATGAAATAGAATTTTGGATAAATGATAACCACTACAAAGGCACGTTTAAGGAGTTTAAGGAAAAAATGAACGAGTTAATAAATAAAATTGGTGATTAAAATGGCCATCAACAAGATTGACACTCTCAAAAAGTATAGGGCGATAATAATACTTGGTGAAATCGGTGCATTGCTTCATGATTTGGGGAAGTTGGATGGAAGATTTTTAAGAAAGCATCGCAAAGACTTAAAAGAAGATAAAGACTATAAACATGAAAAAATTATAGATTATGATAAAGGCTCATTAAGCAATTTAGGACTCTTAGAGCTCTTTACCACGCCTCTGAGCAACCTTGTAGCACCATTTATACCAGTTACTGATCAAATTCTAAAAGCTTGGAATCTCGATTCAGTAACCCTAAAAGATATAATAGAGAAACACGGTGATGGAAAAATCAAGACGAATGAAGAGCTATTAGGATTTGTTAAACTCGCAGATAGAAAAGACTCTGCCGATGATAGGCTAATGCCTCTTGCTCAACAAAAGGGAAAAACTTGTCTTGCCTCTACTTTTGGTATAGAAATTGATGTGAATGAAGATGAACTCGAAAAATTAAGAAATAACTTTTATTTTAAGTTAGCTGGTGTGTGGAGGCACGTTGGCACCAAGTTAAGTTCTAATACATCTCTCTTTTCATTCAGGGATAGCATCTTAATAGAGTGGGAGTATACATCCGATAGCACTCCTGCCGAGACTAGGAGGGCTGCAAACGATGTTACGCTTTGGGATCACAGTTACGCAACTGCGTCGATTGCAAAAGCGTTAATGATTGAAGATATACTAAACAACTTTTCAACGTCTTTACCTTCTAATGCATCAAGACATTGGACTAAAAAGTTGCGAGTTCTCGGTGTATCTTGGGACTCATTTAAGATATACAAAGAAGCTCAAACTCTATCAGGAGTAGCAGGAAGGAATTTACTTATAGAAGCAATAAGAAAAAGGGTTAAGACTTTGCTTGAATTTGAAATTCCGGTTGGTAATGCGATTTATGAGGATCACAACTTCGTTTGCTTCCTTGTTCCGGAGAATTTGGACTTGATTTTTGAAGAAATTAGAAAGATGCTAATATCCGAAGTGATAGAGCTAAGTAACGGAAGCATTATTCCGTGTATCGAATTAAGTGATCCAAATCCATATCCCAGTAAAATAATTGTTCAGACCCTAAATAAGTTGCGAGCTAAAATTAAAACTCCATTATTATTAGAAGGTTCTTTAGATAAAATAAGTTGGGTTAAAGAGTGGAGAAACGTTAAGAATAGGGAGATTTGCGTGGAGTGTGGTAAGAGACCGAGGATGGAGGGAAGAGATATTTGTGAATGGTGTCAGAGGCTGAGAATTGAGGGGGCTAAAACAAGTTCTAAAAAACAAAATGGGGTTTTTGAAGAAACTGTATGGATCGATGAAATCGCAGATGAAAATGGAAATGTTGCTCTAATCTATGGATTCATCCCTCTTGAAAGGTGGTTAGATGGAACTTTATTGAAAACATTATTAATAAAGTCTGTAAGTGATATCATCGATCTAAATAGAGAAGTTGGTAAAAACAAAGTTAAGATTTGGGAAAGACCAGAATACATATCAATCAGAGAGGATATAAAAAAGGGAGGATTCCCTAAGATCAAAGAAATGTTAAGTGAGTTTCTTTATCAAATCAATAAAGAAGGTTATGAAAAAGCAAAACAAGAACTCCTTAGACCTTTCTTAGCAGATGAATTACGCTTGGAGATTAGACCTATGATTGAAGACATATACCTCTCTCTAAGATCAAGAATTGGAACTGACAAACCAAAAGATTGGGCAACAGGTTTATTTACAAAACCTCCCTCCCCCTCTCGTCTAAGTAGAATCTGGAGAGAAACTTTAGATTTTGTTAATAAATTGGTTAACGAAGCTCGGAATGTGGTAAAAGAGTTTACTGGTGGATACTGTCTGCGAATGAAAATAGAACCAGAGTTTATGGATGACGAAACAAGAAACTTCTTTGAAGATAAAAGGAACAAATATCAACCGTACGAACTCGTTGAACTAGATTTTGATATACCTCTTCCAAAAATGGACTTATATTGGGATGGCGAGTACTTTAATACGACACTCAGAATTGAAAACTATGTAACAGCCCATCAAGCGGAGGGTTTACAGCAAATTTTAAAAGAAAAACAGGAAAAAATCAGAGCGGCATCTAAAAAACTAATAAATTCTATATTAAAAATAAAAATAAAAGATAGTGGGAAAGATAAAATAATCGAAATTAAAATAAGAAACGTAGATTTTGAGGAATACTTGCCTTTCAGGAAAATTATGATTTCCCCAAACCGACTTAAGATTCTTGTTCCAGCAAATTTAGCGTTGAAAATTATACATGGATTTTTGAACAAATATAACGATAAATTTAGTAAAGTTCGTGGAAGATTATCCTTTAATCTTGGAATTGCATTTTTCAAAAGAAAATTCCCGCTTTTTGCAGTCATGGATGGTGTTGAGAGATCTATAGAATCGCTTTCATCAGAACTAAACAGAGAAGATGGGTGGAGAAGATTCAAGATTACAAGTGTGGACGACTCAGAAATAAAAGTTGTAGAACTCGGCAATGATGTGAAGGAAAAAGTTTCAAAGGAATTCGGCTCATGGATAAATGTTTATAAGTGGAACGTTTACCGAAAGTTAGGAGATGACAAGGATTTATATCATCCAAACTTTATTGTAACAAATGCCTCTGGAGATGAGGAGACTTATTTTGAAATTACCTTGAAAGAAAAAGACGTTGCAATTGTTAATGTGAAAGATTTGGATGGGAAAATAATGGAGATCGTACCAAATCTATTCGATTTTCAGTTCTTTGATTCAACAACGAGGAGGTTTGATCTGGCTTTACCAAGGAAACATGAATTGTTTGGAGAGTTTAGTCCAAGACCGTATCTTTTGGAGGATGTCGAAAAAATAATCGAACTTTGGAGCATCCTCAATGAAAGACTTACAAGGACACAGATTAAAAAACTTGAATATGTCTGTGCAAATAAAATTAAAGAATGGGAATTAAAAGGTAAAAACCTCGCAGAGGATTCTGAATTTAAAGAGTTTGTTATTTCTTCTGTTGAGAACATTTGTGGAAGATTAAGCGAAGGAGATAAAAAGATTATAACCTCGTCAATCCTATCCGGTATGTTCTTCGATGTAATTGAGCTGTTTATGACCTTAGAATCTAAAATTGGAGGTGAACAATATGGATAAGCCCTATGAAAGAAAAATCTATTTTGGAATGGCGATAGATCCAATACATGTTGGTACCGGTGGTTACACGCTCGGAAGAGTGGACAACCCAACACTCAGAGACTTTGATGGAATACCAAAGATCCCGGGAACGAGTATAGAAGGTACAACAAGAACTTACGCTGCACTTTATTTTAAGCAACCTCAATGCGCAGATAAGGAAAAACACAACAAAAAACCGCAAGATGGAGGTTGCAAATATAAAAACTATAAATGTAAAATTTGTGTAACATTTGGATATACAAACAGTGAAGGTGCAAAAGAGGATAATAAGCCAGAAAGCCTCCAAGGAATGGCTCTGTTCTCAGATGCAAAAATACTATTCTTCCCAGTAGCATCTCTTATAGGTCCGATTTGGGTTACTTGCCCAAGTAGACTTAAGGAACTGAATGTTGACCAAGGCGCATGGCAGGATTTCGACGAAAGTAGGTTCTGCGTAGTATCTAATTACTTGAAATCAAAATTAGAAGACACTGGATTTCTAAACTTTGGCTGGTTATTGCTTCAATTAAAGAAAAAAGAGAACGGCGAAACTACAACCCATAACATCTGTGTTGATACACTTTTTGGCGCTGATGGATTAAAATTTAGGGATAGATTGCTCAATGACAAAGAAGTTGAAATTTTAGAGGAAATCCTCAACAGACTGGTCATCGTTAGCAATTCTGTCTTTTCTCAGATAGTAGACTCAAACTTAGAAGTGAGAACGTCGGTTTCAATAAATCCAACCACTGGAGCTGCTGAGGAAGGTGCATTATTCACTTACGAAGCAATACCGAGAACTACGATATTCTACTTCGATGTCGTGTATCAAAAACCCGAACACTTCGGACTGAATCTGGGATTAAACGATATCGTCAGTACAGTAGAAACCGGATTCAAGTTATTTGAGTTCTTGGGCGTTGGAGGAATGGGCACAAGAGGATTTGGTAAGTTTAAGGTGTTCGGTTTAGATGAAAAGTATGACAAAGTAAAATTAAGCGAAATACAAGCTAATAACCTCGTAGGCGAGATAAGAAAATTAAAAGAGGAGTTAAAGGAAATAAAAGCAGATGAAGAAAGAAATATAATAAATGTGAGGATAAAGGAGCTGCAAGAGAAAATTAGGCAAACGACAGAAGAGATGCAAAAAATAGCTGCCAACTGGGAAAAAGTCTGCAGGGAGGTGCAGGGGGATGACTAACATTGACAGGCTTTGCGCTGAAATTGGATTTTCAATACCCAAGGATAAGGATCCAAGTGATCCAACAAAACAACTTGATCCCTCAAAACAGGAAAATGCCATCAGAAAAGCGCTAGCCGTCCTTTCACAAGAAGGGATTTTTGCTTATTTGATCTATTTAGAGTCCGAAGGTAAGAATATTACGTGGGATGAAAGAAAGAACTCACAAAAAAGTATAGGGGATGATGAAAAGATACATCGATTAATAATGTTTTACTCTGCAAAACTTCTCAATAAACTCGATAAATTACATTTCCCAAATGACTTCTTCGCATCTAAGGATGAGAAATTGAAATTATTACTCAAAGGGAAAAATGATAGAAACGATCCAGATCCCATTTGGGCTGAATTAAAAACAACTTTTAGAAACGAATTAACTAAGGATGGAAGTATCTTAGAAAGTATACCTCAAATGTTCTTCGTCAAACGGATCTTAGAGCAAATGTTAACCTACGCCCTCTACAGAGCCCGATCTTTAAGGTGATCTCATGTGGGCGTGCTACAGAGTTTATCTGGAGGCAAAAGCACCGATACATATCGGTTATGGTGCAAAGTTAGGTGTAGTTGACAGAACTAGATATTACATCCCAGCTAAGAACGTCTGGGGGGCATTAACGAGTTTGATAGCTAAGAGTATTATGGAGAATTATAGCCCCGAGGCATATCGAATAATCGGTAAACGTCTTAATGAAAACATTAAGTTTTCCTACTTTTATCCAGTGGAATACAAGAGAGCAAACGGAAAAATACACATTCAGCAAGTTTTTGCTCCGTGGTATAAGAAGGATGGTCTAAAATTTGGTGTATGCAAGTATAAAAAAGCGATTTCTTTGGAAGAATTTGAACGAATTTTTATCTCTTCCTTTGTTTCAACAGCTATAGATAAGACCTCGAAGTCCGCAGAAGAGGGATCACTTCACGAGATTGAGTTTATTAGGGATAAAATAAAATGTGAAACGGTTAAACCTACTATTTTTATGGGATACTTCTTTGTAAAAGACACTTCCCAAAAAATTGAAGTAGAAATGCATGATTTAGGAATATCATTTACAATATCATTTACGGATTCCATCGAAGTTAATGAGGTCAAATTAAATGAAATATGGGTTGGAGGAGAAAGAAATTATGGGTTTGGAAAAGTAAAAATACTTTTAGAAAAATCCTCTAACGAGGAAGTTGATTTATTTGGCTCTGGAATGCTAGTTGATACTGCAAAGAAGCGATTAACGATAAGCAGTAGGAGCGAGTATATGATTGCTCTTTCCCACGTTAACGTCGAGAATCTGGGCGCCAAGTTAATTAGGGGGGATATCGAACCACTTGTTGGAAGAGAATGGAATGAGAGAGGTTCAGGACAAAAAATAAGCCAAGTTGCTAAAATTTGTATTACCCCGGGTTCGCAGTTTGTTTGTGATAAAGCACTTTCAATAGGGAATTTTGGCATTTGGGAGGTGGTATAAATGCAGCCGCACATTTAAAAGGAGATATATTATTGACGCCGCCGAGCCGAATTCCGCTCGCTTTTGCTCACCCCGGCACTGACGCCCGGGCGCAACTCCCCATACCCCAAGACATTTATGCCAACGAGGGGAAAGTTATTTATGTACCTTCGATTGAGGTTCACACAAGGCTCGCCCACGTGAGTCCCACGCTGAGGCGTGCGGCGTGAGCAGCTGCTGGTAGATGCGAGGGAGGAAAGGGGAATTTTTCTCCTTTTCTCTTTCTTGCATCCCTAAGAGGAGAGTAAGGTAGGGTAGTATGATGGAAAGGATGAGATATGGGTCGAACGTGCCAGTGTCAGTAGGAGAGACCTACGAGGTAAAAATAGAGAACATAGGAAGGGAAGGCGACGGAATAGCAAGGATTGAGGGCTTTGTGGTGTTCGTACCGAACACGAAAGTCGGAGACAGGGTGAAGATAAAAATAACGAAGGTCTCGAGAAGAGTGGCTTTCGGAGAGGTTATAAGGTAAGGAAGAAGAAAGGCTGAAAAGGCATGAGGGATGCAGTATCATGCGAATTCGACGCCCTCATGCCTTTTCGTTTCTTCTACCAGCTTTATTTCCCCATATATTTTTTCATATTTTTCTATGTTCTCTTTTAAGGCTTTTAGCAGCCTTTTTGCATGCTGTGGTGTGATCGAAACGACCGCTTTCACCTTCCCAACGTTTACGTTGGGCATGATATGAACGAACGTCAGGCAGAACTCGTCGTCTTTGTGCGTTATTTGTATCATGTTCGAAAATACCGGCTCCAAGTTGCTCGGCAACTCTATTTTTATTTCCTTCTTGACACCACCCTTCATGCTCTAACACCACCTCGAATTCACATTGGTCAGTAATATATCGCTTCAAAGAGGGCTTCAGAGAAGTTCATCAAGTATGATCTGCCTTCTCGGGGAACGGCACGTCCAGCGTCATGAGTTCTTCAGCGATAATAACGTTCTCGAAAATCTTTTTTGCCTCCTCTAACAGCGCACTCGCATCCTCAGAATAACGTGGGCTTATATGCGTGAGAACGAGCTTCCGCACCCCTGCTTTCCTCGCAACCTCAGCGGCTTCCACCGCCGTAGAATGCTTATACTCCGCTGCAAGCTCTTTAAGAGCATGCGAAAACGTTCCATCGTGTATCAAGACGTCTGCATTCTTGCTAGCCTCTATAACACTCTCACAGGGTCTCGTGTCACCGGTATAAACTATCTTACGCCCAGGTCTCGGCGGCCCGAGCACCTCTTCGGGCTTTATCTCTCTACCGTTCACTACGACGCTCTGTCCGGACTGCAGTTTCGAAAACAACGGTCCTGGCTTTATCCCAAGGGCAATAGCCTTTTCTCTGTTGAACTTTCCAGGACGCATGTCCTCCTCAAGCACGTACCCCAAGCTCGGCACGCCGTGTTCCGTCTTTATAGCTCTTATCACATAGCCGTTCCGGCGGACAACATCACCAGGCTTCAGCCCGATAGCTCGTATTTCAAAATCCCTGGTGAGATAGACGAGGGAGAGCAGGTGATAAAGGAACTTTCCAACCCTTGGCGGTCCATATATCTCAAGAGGCTCTTTCCTCCCTTGGAAAGCGAGCGTTTGTATGAGCCCAGGAATGCCAAGGACATGGTCCGCATGGAAATGCGTTAAAAAAATTGCACTGATCTTCATGCCTGTCTTCGCTCGCATCATTTGTTGCTGGGCGCCCTCGCCGCAGTCGAACATTAGAAGCTCGCTACCACGCCGCACGACGATCGCCGACGGGTTCCTGTTCGGCGTCGGAGTAGCGCCTCCAGTTCCTAAAAATGTGATACGGAGCACGGTCATGGATTGAGTGAAGTTAAAAATTACTTTAAGTCCTTTAGGGCTCTTTCGAGCTGGATCTTCTTTTCTATTTGCGCGACGTTGAATCTTGTGGAGACGATAGCATCGGGGTTCACGCTGATGGAGTCGATGCCACACCGCACAAGGAACTCGCAGAACTCGGGATAGACGCTCGGCGCTTGCCCGCAAATGCTTACCGTCTTCCCATACTCGTGCGCCTTCTTTATGAAGTAAGCAATGGCACGCTTCACCGCCTCGTCTCGCTCGTCGAAGAGCGGCGCAAGAATCTCGGAGTCACGATCGACGCCGAGGATAAGCTGCGTGAGATCGTTGCTTCCAATGGAAAAGCCATCAACGAATTCGCTGAACTTGTCCACAAGGATGACATTCGATGGTATTTCGCACATCAGCCATACTTTGAAGTCCTTACCACGCTCCAATCCTTCCTCCTTCATTATATCAACGATCCGCCGTATCTCTTCGACGGTTCTGCAGAACGGCACCATGACCCAAACATTCTTGAGCCCCATCTCGTCCCTGACCTTCTTTAAAGCCTTCAGTTCGAGACGGAACGCAGGCTCGAACCGCTTGTCGATATAGCGAGCGGCGCCTCGCCACCCGAGCATCGGGTTCGCCTCCTCGCCCTCGTATTTCTCGCCACCCCTTAGCTCTCGATACTCATTGGTCTTGAAGTCGCTGAAACGCATGACCACGGGTCTTGGATAGAAGGCGGAAGCGACCCTTGCAATGCCATCCGCCAGAGCATCTATGTATTCCTGCTCACGTCCTTCCTCAATGAGCTTCAGCGGGTGCACGCCGACGTGACTTGCGATGATGAACTCGACACGCATGAGCCCGACACCGTCGACAGGGAGTCTTGCAACCTCCTCCGCCTTTTCAGGCACACCCAAGTTGCAAAGGATCTTCGTGCCTGTTACCAGAGCCTGAAAGCTTGTCGCCGCAGCGGGCGCTGCCGCCTCCGCCGCAGCTGCTTCTGCCGCCACTCTTTCCGCTTTGATTCCTTTCACGACCCCTTTATAGACTACACCTTTCGTCGCGTCCACAGTTATGTCCATGCCAGTACGCAAGACTCTTGTAGCCTCTTTGCTGCCAACGATTGCAGGGATGCCAAGCTCTCTCGAGACGATCGCCGCGTGACACGTCATGCCACCGTCGTCAGTAATGATCGCACGAGCTTTGCGCATCGCTGGAACCCAATCCGGCGCCGTCATCTTCGTCACGAGTATTTCGCCTTCCTTGAACTCACCAAGCTTGGAGACATCCTCGATGACATGTGCCTTACCGTATGCGATGCCCGGAGACGCTGGCAAGCCGCGCAGGATGATTTCCGCCTCGCCCGCCTCGCCACATGCTGCGGCTTCTGCTCTCTTCTCAGCAGCGTCCTTTACACTCCACACGGTCTCAGGTCTTGCCTGTAAAATGTAAAGCTCGTCGGTGTCGGCATCAAGCGCCCATTCTATATCCTGTGGTGTGCCATAGTGCTTTTCGATGCGGATTGCATAGTCTGCAAGCGTTCTTATTTGCTCATCGCTGAGGCACGGCTTTTCTATAAGCTCGGGCTCGACCTCAACCTCTACTGGGCCACCATCGCCGCGTACGAGTTTTTTCTCCTTACGCCCCACCTGCTTTTCTACCACGCTGAGGTCGCTTTTCCGGACGACGAAGCGATCGGGCGTCACCGTGCCCTGAACAACAAACTCGCCGAGCCCCCAAGCACCTTCAATGACCACAACATCCGGGTTGCCGGTTACTGGGTCTATTGTGAACATCACACCTGCCGCTTTCGCATTCACCATCTTTTGGACTACGCAGCTCAGATACACCTTTAAGTGCTCAAAGCCTTTTTCCTCCCGATAGAAAATAGCTCTCGGCGTGAAAAGCGACGAAAATGCTCTCTTAACGGCAGTCAGCAGATTTTCCTCGCCACGAACGTCAAGGAATGTGTCCTGCTGGCCTGCAAAGCTCGCACCTGGTAGATCCTCAGCGGTTGCACTGCTCCGTACTGCCACGTACGGGTTCTCCATGCCAACTTTCTCGCCCAAAATCCGGTAATTACGTATGATCTCGTCTCGTAAGTCTGGAGGGAACTCGCCACTCTCTATCAACGCCCTTATCTCACTGGAGACATTGTTCAACTTTTCCGTGTCGTCAACATCGAGATCTTTGAGGAGATCCTCTATTTTCTCGCCCAGCTTGTTATAATTGATGAAGTATTTGTAGGCTTCTGCTGTGATCGCGAAGCCGGGAGGCACCGGAACATCGGTTCTTGACGTAAGTTCGCCAAGATTAGCAGCCTTTCCGCCGACGAGGCTCACATCTTCCTTCCTAAGCTCCTCAAACCATACTACATACCCCACCGTAGCCCCACACTCCTGCAGATTTATGAACTACTTAGCGACGCTGCTTAAAAGCACGCCTGCTGCGACGATAGGCTAAGTCTGAATCCTTCCAGCATGCTTATAAAGTTTTCCCTATCGTAAAAGATAGGGGCGGGCGGAGTTGTCACTGGGTGCTGAAGAGCGACGGAGGCGAACCTTGGAAATAAACGAGGGGGACATCATCGTATGCGTCGGCGGCGGCACTTTCGGCACGAGAGCCGTGCGGCTGGCGAAAAGCAAAGGCGCAAGGGTACTCGTGCTCGATATTGATGAGAATTGCGAAGCCGTGAAACAGCGCCTCTGCTCTTCTCTTTATAAGGACTTTGCCCACTGCAGATTGCCAGAGAGCGGCGACGCCGCTTTGATCGTCGGCGATGCGACCGGGACGCTGCTGCGAATTTTGGATGCTCTGACGCCAAGCGTCGTGGTGCCGGCGGTCCAAGGGCATTTCTTCGGCAGATTCGTGAGGGCGTGGCTCGAGCGACGGGGCATCAAAGTGCGGGCGGCGAGCGAGCGGCTGAAAGACGTGCTGTGCGGCATTCCGGAGCGGCTGGTGCTTCTCTGCGATGAACATAATGCCGTCATCGTTACAAGTTACATGCCAGCAGATAAGGTTTGCAAGGAGGGGTGCAGACAGCCGGAAATTTGCCCTGTGACGGGTTTGCGGAAGCCGGCGCCGATGTTCCGCCTCCTCGAATTTGCGCTCGACGCCTGCGGCTTTAAGAGCTTCGTGCTGCGTTCCGAGCTCCTTGAAAACGGCGGCGTTGGCGGTGTCCGCGGCGAGGCGATAGTTCGCATGCTTGATGCGTTACAGCGGCTTGAGACCGAGATACAGAGCTCTGGAGCTGTGGTCATAGCAGTAGCGACCTCATGCTCCTGTCATGGAATCCTAAACCTGTTTTCCTTGGGGGGGAGGAAGGGGGCGACGGGCGGCTGTGGTTGAGGCGGAGCGGATCGGATCGACCAACGCCGCCGCACTACACGTAGCTTTCCTTGTACGGAACGTAAAGCTTCCTCGGTTTTTCGTATTTCTTCATGAACTCCTCTTCCGTCAGGCTCAGCGGCTTCGGCGGTCTTGAGACCACCGCCTCCACCTCTTTGATGTCGTCTTCGGTTATGGGGTTCTCCGATGCGATGTAGGCGACCACGTTCTCGTCGGCGTCCAGCTTCTTGACGATCCTAAAGCCTATTGGCTTTATTCTGAAGATCATATCCTGAATAAGCGTGTCTTTCTCCCGCTCCTTTATGTCGGAGACCGGAAGCTTGAGAACGTCTTCCTTGGTCACCCCTATGAGTTCGAGCCGGTTATGTCTTATCTGACGCACCCGCTCCTCACCAAAAGCTTCCCAGAACATCTGCAACAGGTAAGGAGCGTACTCTTCCCTCCTTATCTCCATCTCAAGTGTGTCAATGCCACGCTCTTTCATTTCAACAATGTCCTTCATCTCTATCTTCTCGACACTCGGATTCTTCCGCACTCGGATGTAAAATAAGGGCTTCTCCACGTCCATGTACACTCTAACTTCTTCCACGACCCTGCTGATGCCAAGATCGGCAACTACGTATTCGACAAGCTGTTTGAGCGCTAGCGCCCCCTCTTCCTCGTCGGTTTCAACATGAACCTCCATTCTAAGGCTTTTAGACCTCGAATCTTAAAAAGTTTTTGCTCTCATGCGACCAGATTGATGGCTGTTTGAGGCTATGAGCGACGTAAGCAACGAAAGTCTTGGCTAAAACCCGGTTTACAAAATGTCGCTAAGAAAGCCCTAAGGGATTAGGGGGAGGTGGGAAAGTTTTTATACGTGAGCGGAGCTGAGGATTGAAGCGAGCCACACCTAGGGCGGGGCTGGTGCTAAGCCGAGGGAGCGGTTCGTGCTGCACGCCTCTCAACCTCCCCGGTGGACGCCCTCAGGAGGAGGTCAGATCAAACACCACGTATTCGCTGAATAAGGCATCGGGCTTTCTGTCAATTGATATATCCCGTTACCAGCTAAACTGCACACTCCCTTTAGCTTCTACCTGACTCCAAGGGTGGGTTAGAAGCGCGCATGCTCGTGTCATCAGCCGAGCTTCGCGGCGGCGCCTCTCAAATGCTTTCTGAAGCTTTTATGGATTCTTATAATCTCCTTCACTCTGCGAGCGCCCGCTCCTTCAAGCCAGTGCAACTGAGGATACCACTCTTCAGCGACCCGCAACTCACCACTTCTTAACGACGAAACAAGCCTTTCCGTCAACAAATCCGCAAATCCTTGCGGGAACTCTTGCGACTGTGCGGAGATGCGCTGCTCCCATTCTTCCGCAACGCCCTTAACCTCATTCTTCCCACCCTTGGCAAAAGCCTCACAGATGACGTGCAAAAATCTAAGGTCTGTGGAGGCAAGTCCCACGCTCGCAAAAGGCACTGCATACTCGTTCCCGTTAAAAGCGACGGAAACCGCATGCTTCCGCGCCTCTTCAAGCATTTTTTGGTCGGTAATGCTATCCCCCACCGCTATGCAGTCTTCGAGACGCACACCGCTTTTTTCTGCGGCGGCGAGCATCGCTTCTACCTTCCTGCGTCCGCCAACAACTTGCAGCCCTAAAACATCATAGCCATGCTTGGGCAACTCTTCGAAAAAGAATTCATCGAGCTTTTCTACGATGTGTTTTTCATTGCTCGCCGTCTCATAGAGCTCCAAGATTTCCTTCTCGACACGCCGCACGAGCGTCAGGGCTTCGGCGGGGAGGCGACGCCGCAGCTCGCTCAGGTCGAGCCTCGTGCAGAATACGTTTTCGGGCTCGATGCCGAGTCTTGCCCCGATGTTCAGGGCGTGCTGCTCGTAACTCGTTGAGATTATGAAAACCTGCCAGCCGTCACTTTTAAGCCACGACACAAGCTCCCTCGCGCCGCTTGTCAGCGGCGCTCGCTCCGAAACTTTTCGTATATCTCGCTCGGAAATGCTATGTACGACCAAAAACGGTACGATGAGCGCAAGCGTATCGCCAGCCTCATAACCCTCACGCCCCTCAAGCGAGATAATGTCGTCATACCTGCTCAAGACCTCAAATATCTTGTCGCCGTTCTCTATGCTTGACATCACCTCGTAGGCGTTGTCTTGCGGCGATAAAGGTCCTTCTAAGTCGAAAAATACAACCCTCGTCATTCTCTCACCTTTGCATCCCTAAAGCTTCTTATCCGAAGTTTTTCGTATATATTCGCTTCAATAACGTCACCACCCATACCTGAGGCGTCTGACCACGAGGAAAATAATATAGGCGGAGACCAAGGCGACAGCCGTACCGACAACGGTTTTCGTTTTATTGCTGCTGACTTTTTTGACGCTCCCGCCACTGGCGTTCCAGTCGTAGAGAAAGACTTCTGCGAAGTAGCTCGCAAGCTCGGCGTTCGTGACGACGACGCCCACTTCTCGATTGTCGAGGGCGCCCTCGTTCCAATTAAACGATGAGATCAAAACGCTGTCGTCAGCGATGATGCCCTTGTTATGGATTTTGCTAAAGCCTAACGCCTTGAGGTCTGCAAGCCTTGCTTCTAGCTTTAAACCCTCAGCAGTTGCCACTTCGTTCAAAAATGCCAAGACATCGTCGTTGTCGTCACCCCGCTCTAAATTATAGTCACGGGAGTCGAAAAGCACTTTCACCTCACAGCCCCGGCGTGCTGCCGCTAGTAATGCTGCAACGTAAGGATTCAGCTCGCTATAAAATTCGTTCTGCACGGAGAACATCTCAACGTAAACTCTACGCCTCGCCGAATTTATCATTTCTAAAATGGGGTCATCGCACAGGATGTTTTCGGGTGCTACAAACGTCCTTACCTCAAAATTTCCGGATATGGTGCGTGCTTCAAATTTATCTTTCTGTTGCTTGCAAGACTCCATGCGCGAGCGTGGGGATACAGGGGAGGCGGGCGGGTAGTTAAGTTTAAATTTGAAGTTGTATGGTATAACGACGTAACAGCCGTTAAGGCTGGACCGCCCGTAGGCTGTTGAAAGTAGCCCGTGAGCCGTAAGGATAGCGGGTAGTGGCGGCGTAAGCCAGCCTGTGGGGATAAGGCAGGCAGCGACCTGCAAACTCCCTACGAAGCCCCTTGCGTAAGTGAGGAGTAGTTCACCTCTACCCTCCACACCTTTTTCCACATCATTTTTCCGCAAGGGTGCCACAAGCTTCAGCTTGTGAGGGAATTGCGGAAGCGCATATATAATAGGAGCGTATCTATTACAGGGGCTGCGGTCAACCAGCTTCATGTCTTCGGTGTGCAAGCGGCGCTCAGAGGGCGATGAGAGCGGTTCGGTGTGAGCGTTTGGCTGCGGACGCTCACACGAGCCCGACCAAGCCCGAGGAGCGTGAGTGAACGCAGCCAAGTGGGCAGTGAACGCACACTGGGGACTACAAGCCACCGGCTTTAGCAGGTGGTAGTTGACATTTCCTTCGTCTATCCCGACGCTCATAGCATCTCCGCTAAAAGGCTCGCTAAACCTAAAATCTTCGAGGAAGAGCTCTTTGAAATAAGAAGATACGTTTTCGTCACGAATAATGACTCCCCAGCCCCTATTGCCACCAAGGGTCTCTCTTACGGGCATGCTAACGCCCTTCCAGTTTTCAGAAAGCACGAGCACACCGCCGTCTAATACGGCATACTTGGCATGGTTGAACATCTTAGGGCGGCTCCTCGCAAGCCGCACCTCGCCGCCGCTTCCCTTAATGATTCTTGCAATCGTCAGCGTGTCGTCGCTCAGCCCTCCAACAGGCGACCCCTCCAAGAGGACTTTAACGGTAACGTTACGCTCTATTGCCCTCACTAGAAGTTCTGCCAGTGGAAAACTTTCAAACTCGTACACGTTAAGAAAAACTACGTTTGAGCAGTTCTCTATTTCACTTGACACCACCTCAAAGCTGCAATCGGGCGAAACGAACGCTGTTACGCAGCCGAAAAAAGAAAAAGTCTTTACGTTGAAAGCAGTTCTATCCCGATGTTCGAAAGCTACAGGAAACCAGTCCCTCCAAGAGTCGGAATCCTTCCAGCCCTCGTTCCCAGACTTGCGGCGCAGAACAATACCTTCTTGCGTTCTCAGCGGCTCTCCGCTCCAGCCGCGGATGTCGCTCGGAACGGTGCCGTATGCGACAGTGTCTATCAATCGCCCCTTCTCGTCGAGCAACGAAATTGCGTCGCCATCATTGTTGAGCGTGACGGCACCCAAGGATGTTTTTAATGCCGTTACGTCGAGAGTGGAAACGTTCTTCACTAGATAGACAGTTTGCGAGGGCTGCAGCGCAATTTCAGGCAGTTTGACGGTGGAATGGAGGTCGCACAGCTGCCAACCCTCGAGCCGCACGGCGTAAGGGAGTGGATTCGTGAGCGCAACGTATTCGCATTCGTCACTGCCGTACGGATCAGGGCATATTTCGGTAATGAGGACGTGCAGCGCTGTGCCATGCAACGCTATGCAGACAGGCGGGCATAGCATCGAAAGCGCAAAAATGGTGAGAGCCTCAGCCTTAATCCGTATCATCGGACTTGAGCCCAGATCGTATATATTCCTCCAGCATGGATATGAGCTTTAAAACATATTTTCCTAGGGTAGTTAGCTTGTATATCAAAAAGCTGCCCCTTCGTTCCGAGGTTACCAATCCGGCGTCCTTCAGCGTCTTTAAGTGGTAAGAGAGGGCAGGATACTTGCATTTTGTGGTCTCCACGAACACGCAGACGCATAGCTCCTCTAGGAGCAAAGATTTAAGTATACGCAACCGTGTAGGGTCGGAAACCGCTTTTAAAATTGATAGCACTTCAGAGAAATCCGCGCTCATCAACTCTCTTACCTTGGCTAAAATCTCCTCAGATATCTCATAAACTTCACTCCTTATGCTCTGACTCATCTGCATATGTCCTCACTCCCTACTTATATACCTGAGGCTTAGATTATTGCATGGAAGTGCGGACGCCGATGATTGTTGTGAATATGAAGGCTTATGAGGAAGTGAATGGCGAGGGCGGTTTGAAGATAGCGAAGACATGTGAGGAGGTCGCCAAGGAGCTGACAGAGGAGAAGGAGCTAAGCATAGTAGTGTGCCCACCACAGGTTTCTTTGGCATGGATAGCAGCACAGGTCGAAATTCCGTGCTTCGCTCAACATGTGGACGCCGTGGAGCCGGGGAGCCATACTGGGGCTGTAACCCTCGAGTCCATAAAGGCGGCGGGCGCCGTAGGGACGCTCGTGAACCACTCCGAGCGGCGGCTGAGGATCGCCGACATCGACTTCATAGTGCAAAGAGCAAGAAAGCTACAGCTCTTTACGGTAGTTTGTACGAACAACGTGGCGGTAAGCCGGGCGGTTGCTGCACTTAAGCCTTACGCGGTTGCAGTGGAGCCACCCGAATTGATAGGAACGGGGCGCTCCGTCTCAAAGGTAGATCCTGCGGTCGTTGAGGACACTGTAAAGGCGGTTAAGAAAGTTTGTGAAGACTGCGTCGTTCTATGCGGCGCCGGAATAACAGACGGGGATGACGTGCGAGCGGCTATTGAACTTGGCGCTGATGGCGTTTTGCTTGCTTCCGGCGTCGTTAAGGCAAAGGACGTGCGAGCAAAGGTCTTAGATTTAACTTCTGGGCTGTAAGGGCGAAGATCTACGAAAATTTAACCCAGCATTTATTTTATATGGGAATGTTGATGTCGCTAGCATAGTCGCAACTCATGAGCATAATGACATCCATATAAGTATGGTGAGGTTATCAGCATCTGTGAAAACAAACAATAAAAAAAGTTAAGGAGGGAAATGGGTTTTGCTTTTGTGATCTACTCCCTGATGATTCTTTGCGCAGCTTTTTGAATGTCTTCCTTCTTCACGGTTTTTCTACCGGCGTGTTTTGCGAGGTCAACCGCTTCCTTTGATATCTTTGCCCCTACTTCCTCAAGGCACCTTACAAGCTCGACACTTGCTTCTTCACTTACCCGCTCCGCACCCGCTTTCCTTATTATCCGGGTTATGGGTGCAATCGGTAGTTCGGGCATCTATATCACCCGCAACCAGATAATCATCGGTAATATATAAAATTTTTGGTCACTCGCCCCTACAGCTCAGCTGAACCACCGGTCGAGAGTCATCTGCCCTGATTCTTCAAAAACTTTCTCATCATACCCAAAATATTTCAGAATCCTGTGCGCCGCAGGTATAACCTGGTGTTTCACGTAGTAGTCGCAGTCTATATGATGCGTCATGCCATCCGATAATATTTCATTCCCTCGTGCTTCATCTATCAAGTCTGCGGGGAATGCCCGCTCGCTCATCTTTTCGGCGCCTTTAAGTATGATGTAGGGCACCTTGGAGCCAACCTCGTACACTATGTTCTTCGCTTTCGCCTTTTCAGCCGCCAGCACGTGCGGCTGCTTTGCGTCGTAGCCCGACGCTTTCTTCGTGAGCGTCTTGTAGATTATGAGTTTCCCCACCGGAATCTCCCCTCTTTTAAGCTTCTTTATGACGTTCCTGACGTACTCCACCGCCTTTTCCGGACTCTTATCACGCAAAATCGCATTTATGACCGCCGCTTGCACCTCTCTGGCGAGCTCGCACCAGTCGCCCCGCCGCACCTCTAAACCTCGAACTACGATCTCGCCGTCCGCCGTAAGGGCTGCGTATCGCTTTTTCTTCTCGGTGAAGAAAATCGTCTTGAAGAAATCCTCGACTTCAAGCTCCAGTGGCAACTTCTCTGAAATTTTGGCTGCGAGCTCCTCCGCTCGCTTCAACACATCGCCACCGTCAGGCAGCTTCACGAAGATGGAGTCGGTGTCGCCGTAAATGACCTTAAAGCCCATCTCTTCAGCCATTTTAATAGCTTCTCTTATGAAGTGGCGACCCCACGCCGTCGTAGCCTCCGCACATTCCCTCTTGTACCAGCGGGCGGCGCCCCAGCCCGTGTAGCCGTAAAAGCTGTTCGTCAGGATTTTGATGCACTGCTGCTGGATGTCGAGGAGGCGGTAGGCGTCGCTGTCTTTATCGAGCTTCTTCATCTCCTCTTTCAGCTTCGCTCGCCGCTGCACGAGCTCCACGAGTATCTTCTTGAAGAAGCCGTCCGGCTGCTTTCTGAAGGCGTGTCCGACCTCCGGCGCTATATTCACCTCCTCCTCAGGCACGCTTAAGCCTTCTTTCACGTTCCCGACGTAGGTGTCGGGGGAGATGTTGAAGGAGATCATTATGGAGGGGTACATGGCGGAGAAGTCGAGACAGACGACGTTCTCGTGCAGTCCCTCGACCGGACTCAGCACGAAGCCGCCCTCGTAGGTCTCGGCGACGCCGCTCTTCGGCGGCACGAGCTCGCCGATTTTGTGCGCTTCGGCGCTGAGGTACGCTTCCACCTGACGCCCCCGCCCCATTCGGGCGGCGATGTCCAGCGGGCACCTCGTCATCTTCGAGAACTCGTACTGCAGCGGCAGCAGGCGTTCAGCGATGCCAAGCGTGCTCTCCACGTCCGCCCTCGCATATTCCAAGAGTTTCTCCTTGTCCCGCAGCCACGCCTCGTAGATCCCCTTTGCGGAAAGCTCAACGCGCTCCTCACGCTGCATAACACCAAGGAACTCTGCAACGTTTTCCAACGTCTTGACCTTCACCTCGCCGAGGTCCCGCTGGACGACTTTATAAAGGTCGACGTTCAAGCGTCCGGCAATGTTGACTTCGGGCGTTGGTGTCTTCTCAATGCGGAGTGAGCTGCCATCAACACCGACATTCAGCTCGATTTTATGAAGCTTCGCCCGCTCCTTTATGTATTGCCAGTCGAAGGCGTCGCTGTTGTAGCCCACGATGATGTCTGGCGAGAAGTCGCGTATGAAGTCTAAGAATTCTTGAATTATACGCTTATCATCTTCATCATCGCTCTTCACAAAGAACTTCGTACCTCTATCTCCATTTGCGGTGAGGTATGCGACGGAAATCACAATTATGGGGTCCCTGCTCGGTGAGGGCATCCCATAAGGGTTCGCCATCTCGCAGTCGAACGCTAGGATATCAAGCGGCGGCAGTTCCTTCATTTCTAAGTATTTCACGTCGGTCGCCACGACGGCGGCGTCGGCGTACTCGACGGCGGCGGCTTCACCTTCCGCTCTGACGCCGCTGAACGGCTTTAGACCCTTATCTATTAGATAGCGTACGGCAAAGAGCACATCTGCTTCAAGAACTGTGAACCCTCTGTTTTCTATTTCCCTCCTCAGAGCGGGGACATGCTGCGGGTGCTCCGCAAAAACCTTGAAAACCCTCTTCCTCCTGCCTAAAAGCCTCTTCTCCTCCACGGTTACATCCTTCACCTTAATCTCCTCTTTTTTGCTCCGCACCCGCACGCCCAAAAGTTCTCTCCTCAGCGCCTCCTCGTCCTCCAAGGCAACTTCCTTGAATGCGTAAAAATACGGCTCGAAGTTTTTGTCGAAAATAATAATACGCCTTCCGTGCTCGTCCTTGCACCAGAGCCTTATTATGGCTCGTCCATTCTCAGTTATATAGTCTGCATCGAGCAGGAAACCTCTTAGCTCCATCTAAGTTAACTAACGAAGCTGTAGCTTAAATTTGTGACGTGTCACGAAGAAACTCGCACCCGATGGAGCAGCAGAAGCCCAGAAGATGCGCAGATACTTATCTATACCGATACTTCTGCCGCAGCTTAAGCAGCTATTAAGGGGCGCTGAGGTCAAATAACTGCTTTTCATCCTTATACAGGACATCCTTAGCGGCAGCCTCACTGCCCCCCTCTTCTATCTTAGTTACGATCTCTTTCAGAGCCGCATCTCTTACCTTCAGCACCAAGAGCCTAGAATCCTTCTTGAAGGTGATCTTAGGCGTTCCCTCATGCCATTTCACCTGCAGGTTCGCCCTTCCCAGAGTGCAGCCTGTTGAAACCTGTATCCCGTCGATGATGCACGACGCCGGCGGCTTGTCTTCCGTCTCCACGACGACGCTCAGCTCGTGCTTCGCAGCCCCGAGTCTTTCCAATGCGAGAAGCCCTGCCCTCAGACCCAAAACGAGGAACGGTCCCAAGTGCCCGTGGAACTCCACCGCCCTCCTCACAAGCTCCGAATCCGGACTCAAGTCCGGACGCATCCGCTCCGCCCCCCACCCACTTCCACGACCGCCCGCACGGCAGGAGCCGGCTTTCACGGCGACGGCGCACGGAGCGGCGAC
Source organism: Candidatus Alkanophaga volatiphilum (assembly GCA_029259545.1). Classification (GTDB taxonomy): domain Archaea; phylum Halobacteriota; class Syntropharchaeia; order Alkanophagales; family B39-G2; genus Alkanophaga; species Alkanophaga volatiphilum. The sequence continues at coordinate 12,844 of JAPHEE010000005.1, read as the reverse complement.
GCCGCACGGGGCGACGCCGCCTGCGGCGGGGGGCGCGTGAAGCCGGCTCGGCGGTGCGGGCGGAACGTGTACGGTAACTTTTGCAACTTCGAAACCTTTAACGGTTTTTGTAGGAGCTCCGCCGGAATGCGGGAAGGGAGGTAAGCCCGAAGGGCGGAGTTACGGAAGATAGATGTGGGGAGTTTCGTCCCCCCAAAGCCCTCCGATGAGGATGGGAGGAGGGAAGGCTCTCCGCGGAAGGCTCTCCGCTACACACGCATCAAAAGTTATGAAAGTAGCGGAGAACCAGAACGGTCTCCGTAACCGGAACGGTCGGTCACCTCCGCCTCACTCCCACGACCGCCCGTGCCTCAGAAGTTGCGAGCCAGAAACGCCTCCAGACCTTCGAGGGCGGCGGCGCCCGGCGGTGCGACGACCCCGACGACCTCCCGCTTCCCGCCGGCGGAGCAGCCCCTCCCCCTCATATACGGGATGAGCGGCGTCAGATCGACGCCGAGGTGCGTCCGCACGTATATCTGAAGGAAGCCGCCCCGCACCCGCCGCTCCCGCTCAGCTTCCACCTCAGCCTCCGGCTCCGGTTCCGCCTCAGCCTCCGGCTGCCGCCCCCGTCCCCGCTCGAACCCCCTGTTCACGACGACGACGATCTTTTTGGGGTTTGCCGCCGCCAGCCGCCTCGTCACCGCCGAGATTATGTGGAGGCGTGTGTCCATCTCGCATATCAGGACGCTGCGTCCGCCCGCCGTCGTGAGCTCACGGCTCCGCCGCCCGCACCCCGAAACCCACTTTTCTATCTCCGCCCTCACCCTCTCGGCTCTCCCCCGCCACTCCGCCACCTCCAGCACGTCCTGCGGCTTCTCAACTTCCAAGAGCTTCAGGACGGCTTCCTCCACGCACTCGACGCAGCCCACCCGGTAGTTGGAATCGACGAGCTCCGCAGCGTGCAGAAGCTCCTCGAAGCTCATGCCCACGCCGCCCAAAAACCTTTCGACGTCCCGGTAGGCTTCCGTCTCCCTTATCCTGCCCTCGAGGTCGCCGACCGCCCCGAGGACCTTCAGGAACTCGCACCGCGGCGAGGGCGTGCGGAAGCGCTCCGCCAGCAGCCACGACGCCGACGGGCACCAGCCCCCGCCGATCACCGGGTTCACGTGCACCACGCCCGCCCCCCGAACCTCCTCTTGGTGGTGATGGTCGAAGATCCACAGCCTCTCGGCGCCCGCAAGCTCCTTCAGACGCAAAACCTCCCCCCTCGAAAAACAAATGTCCGCAAGGATCACCAGATCGTAACCCCCACGTATGCGGCGACGCAAGCCCTCGAGCGAGTAGACGCCGATCTCCGGCGTCACGTTCGTCACCTCCACGGGCGGCTCGCCGAAAACGCCACGCCCGAGCAGAATGCGGAGGAGCGCCGCAGAACTCACGCCGTCGGCGTCCCAGTGGTGAACTATCAAACACCGCACCCAGATCCCCCCCTAGAGATTTAGGTTTAAACTTAACCACCCGCCCCCCGCTTGAAAGCAAGCAACGACTTTCGGCAACGCCGCACCCCCTCCCCTCCACCCCACCCACCCCCGCCACGACGACGCCGCCGCACCGCACGACGCACGACCGCACGCCCGCACGCCCGCCGCCCGCCGACGACGCCGCCGCTGACGCCGCCGCCGGGCGGGCACGCCGCCACGACGCCGCAAGACCACGCCCGCCGACCCAACCGATATAAAAGTGTCGAAAGTTTTAAATACGGCTTTCATCCACCTCCCACCGGGGGTGTGAATGAAGGGAGGCACGAGCGGAAGGGTGAACAAGAAGGCGCTCGCAGTGGGTGCGGTGACGGTCATCGCCCTCGCAGCCATGGCTATGGTCTACTACTCCGCATACAGCACGGCGACGGTGACGGCAACGCAAATTCTCGAAGTGTATTCCGAACCTAGCGGCACGACGTTGTACGCACCGGGAATCTGGACGAATCAAGATTTTGGAAAGGTAAACGTCACTGTATCAAGCATCCCCGGATCGTCGGTAACATACAGGCTCATCATCGACGCTCCAGCGTTGGGAAAAGGAGCTACTGGAGATCTGAGCGACATCAGATCGATAGCGATAGCAGTTTATAAGGACGACGGTGATCACCAGTATGATTCCGGCGATGAGCTAAAAGGCTTCCTGACGCCGTGGACGCCAACGCTCGTCATCAATGATACCGCCACAAGTATTGGCAACAAGACGTACTTCCTCAAACTTAACGGCATCGCATACAAAGACGGGACGATCACCATAGGAGTCAGGGCGTCAGTTGAGCTGGTAAGCGCATAGTTAGCATAGCTCTCAAGCAGTAGTCTTTTTCTATTTTTTTCAGATTTTTCGGACAAAGCCGCAATGCTGGGTGAGGGTCACTTTGTTGTCGCCGCCGTCGGCGTGCCGCTCGGCTGCCGGACGCCGGCTGCCACGGCGTGACGCTAATACCGCCTCTTGAGCTCTTCTATCACGTCCTGCAGGGTCACTTTACTCACCGGGATGCCCTTACGCCGGCTCACCTCCCGGCTCACCTCCAGCAACGCCTCCAAAACCTCCCGCTCCATCCTGAACCTCTCCAGCAGAAACGCAAGCTCGACGGCGCCCACCCCCAAATCGCCCGCCACCCCCCCGGCAGCCCTTCCGGCAACCTCCTCGGCAGCCCTCTCAGCAGCCCCCTCGGCAACCCTTCCGGCAGCCCCCTCGGCGACCCGCACCGCACGCCCGCCGCCCGCCGACGACGCCGCCGCTGACGACGCCGACGACGCCGCTGACGACGCCGCTGACGGCGCCGTTGACGGCGGCGACCGCAGGGGCAGCCGCAGCTCGCCTTTTTCCTCGTCGCCCCCGCCGCCGCTGCCGGCGCCGGCTCTCGACGCCCTCAGCAGGGTCGAGCCCGGAGTCGGAGTCGAAAGGGGCTGCGGGCGCTCCCCGGGCGACGGGCGCTCCCCGAACGGCGGGTGCTCCCCGGGCTGCGGGCGTTCTCCGGGCTGCGGGCGCTCCCCCTCCTCCTCGGGGAATGCGAATGCGGTCGTCACGCCCAGAACCACGGAGAGGGCGAAGAGTATGACGGTCGGGACGCTTTCGATCAGGGAGCTTTCCAGCGCTGCGAGCCACGTGCTCAGCGTGTATCCCTCGACGATGTTCATGTTGCTGTGCACCACCAGCCCACGGACGAAGGATATCAGGAGCACGACCGCCGAGAACAGGGGCAGCCGCTCCGCAAAGTACAGGAGGGCTATGATTATGAACAGCGAGACCGCAAAGTTGAGCGACAGCGCGTAGCCCGTCCCGAACACGTTCATCAGGGCAGCCATGAACGGGTTGACCTCGTCGCCCATGCCGCTGTCTATCAGCACACGGGTCGTGACGACGTCGAGGGCGGATATGAGGAGGTAGAGAGCCGAGAGCGGGAGCGAAGCCGCAAGCGTCCTCAGGCTCACCCGCCTGAGCACCGGCATGAGGGCGGCGACCACGAACATCCCCAGCCCGCACGTGAGGAAGAGGTTCGAAAGCCAGACCCAGTTTATCCTTATCAGGCGCGTGCCGTACGTCCACGTCAGCTCCTCGCCCCCCGCCACCCTCGAAAACGTCAACGCCAGCACGACGCTGCACAACGCAAGCCCGAGCCCGAGCCCCAAAAGCCCGGTTACGATGCTCTCCCGGTTCATCAGAAAAAATTGCCCCCGCAGCCTTATAACCGTGACTTAGACCCTCCGACCCCGACCCCGAACCGCAGCCCAAAACCCGAACCCGCACGCACACGACGCCGCACACGCACACGACGCCGCCCCGCCGCCGCCCCGCTACATCAGCTCGGCGGACGCCTGCACCGCAACCTCCACCCTGCCGGGCAGTATGGCGACGTAGAACAGCTTGAGCTCGTACGTCTTGCTCCCCTCGTCGTACTCGTCCATTATCAGCGACGGCGTGATCGGCGTGAGAATCCCCCTGAGCTCGCCCGTGTCCCCGTCGTAGACCTGAATTGCTATGACCCTGATGCCGCAGGACTTTTCGAGGTTTGCGAGCTGCAATATCACCCGATAGTCGGTGTCGGCGCCGTAAACGGTCACCGTGACGTTCCCTATGTCCTTCGTCCCCATCCCCGGAACGTACACCACAACGTCCCTCACGTCAACGCTCACGTCCAGCTTCTTCTCGACCGTTATTGTCGCCACGCCGAACGCAGAGTAATAAACCATGGCGAGGGCAGCCGTCGCCAGCAGCACGAGAACCCCGACCAGGAGCGGCTTCACGTTGATCCTCGCCCCCGCCCTCCTGCTGCCGTCAAAAGGCTCGACGACCTCGATCCCGGCGCGGCGCGCCCTCGCCCTCAACCCCGGAATTTCGTCCCCGCACACGATTATCGGCTTCTCAAAACTCTTCACGTAGCTCACGAGCCTGTCGGCGACCCTCCTGCCGAGCTTGAAGCTGGTCTCGGCAACGACCCGCCCGCCACTCAGCACGGTCGCAGCCACCACCCTCTTCGCACCGTTCAGCTCCAACCTGACGACCGTCTTTGGTTCCCCGGGCTCTAGCTTGGGCTCGGACTGCTTGAGCTCGGGCTTGAGCTCGGGCTTGCTTCCGCCCCCGGCGCCTCCGACCCCCGCAGCCTCGACCCGCCTCCAGAAGTGCACCCTGATTAGTACCCTGCTTCTACCCCTCCTTACGACCTCCGCCCCCTCAACCTCCCACAAGCCCCTCAGAGCCTCGTCAACCGTCTCCACATCGTCGAAAAAGACCCTGATAAGCCGCCCGCCAGCCCTCAGCCAGTACCTGCCCCTTTTCTTGACTATGGCGAGGTCTGTGACGGAAGAAAGTCTGCGGAGCTTGACCCTCCGGCGGGGTCCCAGCCTCCCGCTCACAGCGACCCTGACAACCTCCTCCACGCCGAAAAAAACTAGTCCGGAGTGCATATAAAACTTTCGAGGACGCCCCCTAGCAGCGCCGCAGAGCTGCATACGAGCCGAGCCGCCCGCCGTCCAACTTCCGACCCGCCCGACAGCAACCTCCAAACGAGGCTCCGACGCACGCACGACGGCGGCACGGGGGAGAGAGGAAGAGAAGTCAGCTTCTCCCGTCTGAAGACGGAAGCTTGCACCCTATCCGTCCCGAGCCGTGCTCACACCCGCGCACCATCTCCCAACCCTCGTCCTACTCCGCATCAGACTCACGGAGTTGGATTCACCGATGCGCGGTAGCTCTCCGCACGGCGAGGATGGCGGAGCGGAGACGGTGGCGGGCCGGCTGACGCGGCAAATCCCCCAGGGACTACCATTCCACAGACCTCCCATATATACTTTCGCTTCACCAAGCGAGAAAACTACAAATACCGCTTCACCAAAGTGGTATGGCGAAGAAAAAATTCCCAGCAAGGTCAGGTTACGAACACGAGGAGGCTGATAGTAAGCGAGGAGGACAGATGGAGGCTCGACGAATTCTACAAGATTTGACGCCAGAGTGCCCAAGCTTCAGCTTGGGGGTGAATGGCGTCATATTTATATTCTAGTAATTATGACGTGCGTGGGTGGCCCCCGCATAGCACGCATGCGTCCTGCTCGGCTTCCCGTTCGGGAGGCTTCCGAACTTCCGGATGTGGAGGCTGAGACGGGAGGAGAGCGGGCATGGGGCATCGTGAACATGCCGCTCCCCGCCGGGGTGGAGCCGTGAACTGCCGCTCAAAGGCAGGAGGCTGCGAAGCTGGCTCCAGCGGGAGGAAGCCCCAAGCTTCAGCTTGGGGTAGTTCACGGTGTGGCTAACGAGCTGATGAAGGACATAGCGCCCGTCGTAAAAAGGAAGTATTCCAACAAGATGGTCGTGCAGAAGTACTTCTACCATCTGGAGGCAAAAGTATCCCACTCTACCTTCTCAGGTCATCATCAACTGCATAGACAAGGTCATAGAGGCTTTCAGGCTTCTTGGGAGAACTGTACCCCCGAAGTTCGAAGAGCTTCCGATCAGGCTTGCGAGGAACGGGTCTTACTACCTTTACGAGGATGGAACCGTGAGGATTACCGCCGGTTCGGGAAGAACAACAGCATTCTGGGTCGTCAAGAATCTGACATCCGGTGGAGCTTGCGAACGGGGCTGAGCTGATAAGGTAAGGGGAAGAATACTACCTTGCTCATTTCTTTCGTCAAGGAGTTTGAAATGTACGCCCAGAGTTTGCCGTAGGGATAGACTTTAACACCGACGCGTACTGCGTCGCCGTACTGGATAAGAACGGCAGCCTCGTGGATCACAAGTTCTTAGGCATTGTGGAGTACTGGAGCAACAAGGACAGGAGAAAAACCAAGCAGAAGCTTGGGAATGCGCTGGAGAACCATTACAAAACGGTTATGGGCGGCATATGCAGGTACATTTCGCAGTACCCGCCCGTTCGTCTTCATAGAGGAACTATTACATAAACCAGAAGGCTGCCATGCTGTGCAGCAGTAAGCTCAGCAGGAACAAGTATCCTACACTCCCTTTCAGGAAAGCATACGACCACCTAAGAGGCAAGTGTTGTGGAACAACGTGTTTGTTACGAAGTATACGCCTACGGGACATCAACGACATGCTCCAGATGTGAAGAGAGGGGAGAAAGGAAGGGGAAAGAGTTCGTGTGCGGACGTGCGGCAAGATGCACGCAGACCTGAACGCCTCCGTGAACTACTCCGCCCTAACGGACGGAGCTTCGTGGGAGTTTGCTCTCTACGAGCTTTATCCCACGGGCGGGTTCACGCCGCCACTACCGTTATCCTTACGGCTCACGGGCTACTTCTACCAGCCTACGGCTGCCCAGCCTTGCGGCTGTTACGTCGTTACACCATATATCCAGAGTATTTAATTTTCCCACCCACCTCCCCTGTATCCCCAGGGTCTTGCAAGCAACAGGAAGATAAATCAAGGGAGCTTCCTCGGCGACATCTTGTGAAGCACCCCGCCGCATCTCGGTTGCGACCCCGACGGGCTCGGGGCTTGCTTTCAGGAGGCACCCGCAGGACTCAACGGGCTCGGCTCGGCGTGCGTGCGGCGCGCACGACCTCGGCGAGCGCCGCAAGCACGCGAACCCGCCGATAGCAGACTAATAGCCACCACGAGGCGCTGAGGAGGAAAGGCTGCACGAGTGGATCCGATGCCGCCGAATCGGGGGCGGAAGCCCGTCGGCTCGGGCTGCGCGCCACCGATTTAAATGCGGGACACGAAATAGTGAAGGATGGCAGAAAGGCGTTTCCGACTCGACTCCCTGCTGACGTACACGAAAAAGGCGGCAGACGAGCGCATGCTCGGTGAAGCGGCGAGAGAGAGCTGTATGATTGCAGCAAAGGTGATTTGCGACGCTGTGAGGACGACGCTCGGACCCCGTGGGATGAACAAGATTTTGGCAGAGGACGCTCGCCCCCTCCTGATCTCGAAGGACGGCTATTCTGTAATCACAGGACTCATCGCAGAGCACCCTGCCGCTAGACTCATCATCGAATTAGCTAAGGCGCACGGCAATGTTCACGGCGACGGGGTGACCTCGACGCTGATAATCGCAGGCGAACTAATTGAAAAAGCCGATTCTCTCCTGCGTATGGGCTTGCACCCGGTTTTAATCTTCGATGGCTTTAAAAAAGCGATGGAAGTATGCTTAGAGCTGATGAAGGACCTTTCAGTTTCCGAAGATTTCTTCTCGCCCGAGGAGATGCGATATAATGTCGTGAGGACCTCTTTGAAGGAGTATGCCAATGACAGGCTCTGTCGTGACGTGGTCGAGGCTGTGAAGTGCGTCAAGGAGGCGAAAAAGGACATAGATGAGTACATAGCGATAAAGGAGGTAGAGGGAGACAGATTTGAGGACACGAAGCTCATCGACGGCTCCGTGTTGTTCAACATGCTGCCGCCGGGCGCCCCTCGGAGGATCGAGGATGCGAAGATCGCAATAATCAAAGACCCCCTCACCACGGAGCGCTCGGAGCTCGTCACGCATGTGGTGCTCGACCCGAACCGTATGGCTGAGTTTCTGGAGGAGGAAGAGAAGATTCTAGGAAGGATGGTCGGCAAGATCGTGGAAGTGGGCGCCAACGTTGTCATCTGCATGAAAGCAATAGACGGCAGGGTGACGGGGCTGCTTGCAAAGCACGGCATCATGCCTATAAAGGGCGTGGACCGACATGGGGAGCTGAATCACTTGTCCTTGGCAACCGGCGCGAACATCGTGAAAAGCGTCTGGGACTTGAAGAAAGAAGATTTGGGCGCTGCGAAGCTCGTAGAATACAAGAAGATTTCGGAAGAAGACATAATATTCTTCGAGGGTTGTAAGGAGGCAAAAGCCTGCACGTTCTTCGTACGCGGCGGCACCAAGGAGATAGCGGCGGAGCATAGTCGCCTCATCTACGAGGCAACACACGCCGTCGCCAGCGTTTTCGACGAGCCATTCGTGGTCGCCGGCGGCGGCGCCATCGAGATCGAACTTGCCTTACGTCTCCGTAAGGAGGCGCAGAGGGAAATGACGAAGAAGCAACTCCCAATGCTTGCGTTCGCGGAGGCGCTCGAGGCGATTCCAAGGACGCTTGCCGAGAACTGCGGGCTTGATGCCCTCGATGCCGTCGCAAAACTCAAAGCCATGCATCAGGACGATCCACACATCGGCATCTGCCTCAAGAACGGCGAGGTACTTTTTACAAACGCCCTCAAGGAAGGAATCATCGAGCCGCTGAGCATAAAACGGCAGATGCTCATTGGCGCCGTCGAAGCTGTTGAGCTCATCCTGCTGACGGACGGCATCCTCAGGGACCGAGAGCGCATGAAGAAGGTAAAGGAGGAAGAGCGCCGGAAGAGGCTGGGGCTGGGGGGGGAGGCAGAAGTAAGAGAGGAAGATATCTTCACGAAAGAAAACCTGACTAGGAAGTTCACTTACAGCTGAAATTATCGCATCGATAATACCGTATTTACCGTTACTGATTACCCCGAGATGTGAATGCCCAGCCTACTTTAAAGATCTTTTTTTGACCTCCGGGAGCTTTCCGAGGATGATGTTCGCCAAGATGTTCCTTTGGATTTCCGAAGTACCTTCAACCGGTGCCTGCTCTTCCGTCGCGGAAGAAACGTTCGACATCGTATTCGACGGCGTAACCATGCCCGCCGAGTATCTGCATTGCCTCTAAGCACACCTCGACGGCGACCTCACCGGCAACGAGCTTTGCCATTGATGTCCATTTCGTAGGCGTAAAGCCTGCATCTATCATACTCGCTGCCTTGTACACGAGGAGGCGGGCGGTCTCGATCTTCACGAGCATGTTCGCAAGCTTGTGCTGTATCGCTTGGAATTCACAGATCTTTCTGCCGAAGGCTTCTCGCTGCTTTGAGTATTCAAGAGCTCTATCGAAAGCGCCTTGGGCAATGCCGACGTGGACAGCGGCGGTATGTGTCCTTGTCTCGTTAAATGTTTCCATGAGATGGTGACCTCCTCCCCGACTAGGGCTTCCACCGGAAGCCTTGGGAGGTTGGAGAGTGTGCAGGATGAACCTGCGCTCCCCTCCGGGCTGGGTCACCGCAGCCCCTACCATGAGCATATAGCCCATGGCTCGTTTGCACTTGATCGTCTCACTTTGAAGTATAAAAAATTCCCACCCTAATTCATCCCCCTTAAAGTGAGAGGCTTTCTTAGCGACTGATGGTAAAAGCCTCTATTTTCCTCGCCAACCACTTCGCCGGGACGCGCACGTCTCGCAACACGAGCAAGAATCTTGACAATGCCGCCCTCGATCGGCGTTGCCTCGAAGCCCTCCGTTGAAGTCTCGACGATGAAGGCGCTGATACCCCGGTGCCCTGCCTCAGGCACGGTCTTCGCAAACACGACACCCCAGTCCGCAATTTTTGCATTCGTGATGAACATTTTACTGCCGCTGATCACATACTCGTCGCCTTCCTTTCTGGCAACGGTCTTCATAGCGGCGACAGCGCTCCCTGCATCAGGCTCGCCAAGGAAACTGATGCTCTCGCCCTTTGGGATTCGGGGTAAGGTAAGTACTTCTCCTTCTGCTCTTCCGTTCCGAAACGGTAGATCATCGGACAGCCGATCGCAGTCAATGATATTGCGTAGCCTATGCCGCTGTCCGCTCTTGCGAACTCTTCAGCTATGATTGCGTTTTCGAGCATGCCGAGCCCTGCACCGCCGTTTCAGGTATCCATACTGCAATATATCCTAGCTTCGCTGCTTTCCTCAGAATCTCGAACGGGAACTCGCCAGACTTGTCGAACTCCGTCCCCGCGGCTTTATCTCCTTCTCAGCAAACTCTCGGACTGCTTCCTTTATCGTTTTCTGTTCTTCATCGAGCTCGAACTTCATCCTTTTCCCACCAAGACTTTTTCGTCGCTGATTCTATAAGCGCCTTGCAGTTCGGCATGCAGCTTAACCGCGAGGCGACACTTAAGTTAAGTTGTCAGAGCAACGCCCAGCCCGCCTCCATTTTAACCTAATTCCTGCCTTCTCCAGCCTCAGCAGCGTCGTTTCGTAAGGATCAACCACTTCTTCCTCAAGCATTTTCAAAAGACGCGGCTCTATGCTCTTAAGCTTCCTTAAGAGATTCGCCCGCTCCTCAGCGCTCATTATCCTCGGATCACTCATCACAGCGACGTGGAAGCTGAGCCCGTGCTTTATTAAATTCCTTATCGCCTCGAACGGGAGTTCAAATGCTGACTCCACGGCGCCCGTTTTCTTTGAAAACTCCTCAGGGGTCCCTGCTTTCAGTGAAACTCGAACATGCACCTTTTTGAACCTTGAAAGTTCTGCAACGTAATCCTCATCGGCGAGCAGAATGCCGTTAGTCTCGAGGATGAAAACATCATAAGGCGAGCGTTCTACGAGTTCGAGCAGCTCCAAGAGGTGTTGCCGGCAAAGTGTGGGCTCCGCACCCGAAATTCTCAGCTTGCGAACTCTTCGCCGCCGAGCCGCCTCGTCAAGCCTCATAAAAGCCTCCTCTGGTGAGTAGAACTTCCCAAATCTTTCAGGAAACTCCCTGCTCAGGCCAACCCAGCAGAAAACGCAACGCAGGCAGCAGCCTACCGCATAGCCCGTCGCAATCCCGCCATAAACACCAACTACGTAAAAGTCCGTGTATTTCCTCTTATTGCCTCGGCATACGATCCTTTCAGTGCGGCGCGCAAGTTCCACCGGGTCGAACTTTGCAGAGGTGGGTGTTAAGAAGCGTGGGTACATTACTTCTCCTTGCATCTTCTTGACTTTTCTCACACTCATGCCGCAAGCCGCTTCAGCGGGGAGGAATTGCGGCTTTATTAGCTCTTTTGGCAATATTTCTCGCCGCGTTCAGGTCTCCATCTAATTTGAGTCCGCACTTCGGGCGTCCTATCTTGCGTGCATCTCATACTCTTCGTCGAAAGTGTTGAATATACCTTCGCCCGACGCATCGGCGGTGATGCCCTGAGGCACGCCCTCGGCGGATGGCTCCCTGACCGACCCGCATGCGGTCTGCCGCAACCGGAGCTCCCGTGTCGGGAGCCTCCCCGCTTCAGCGGGGAGAGGAGGTCAGGACAGCTCAGGTGCACGAAAACATCAAAGTCCCTCTAAAAGCTCCAGCTCTTTGATTTTCTGGAAAATCTCCCTGTTCACCACGTCTTGCGGGCGGTTCCCGTCGATTATGATGACGTTCTCCTCCTCTTCCGCCAGCCTCCGGTAATTCTCCCTGACCCTTTCCAAGGTCTCCATGTCTTCATAAAGCTCGGTATGAAAACGCTCTTTCTGAAGACGCCGCATGCAGACCGCCGGCGGTACGTCTATCACGAAAGTAACATCAGGCGTCAATGCCCCCTCGTTTATCTTACGCAGCCAGTCTAGATCCACTTCTATGGACTGATATGCGTAAGAAGAAAGTTTATACCTGTCAGAAATGACCACGACGCCACTGTTTATCAGCCTCTTTATGGTTTCAGTGTGCTGCGTCCTGTCCGCAGCAAATAAAAGAGCTAACGTCCTTGCACTCACTTTCAACTCGCCCTTGAGCGCACTTCTTATCAGCCCGCCGAGCACACCATCCGTGGGCTCCTTCGTCAAATATACCTCGTAACCCCTCTCTTTAAGCCATCTGTGCAGGTCGAAAGCGTGCGTCGTCAACCCTGAGCCATCTAAACCTTCAAATACGATGAACGGCTTCCGGTCTTTGTTGCTCATTGCCGTTTGCCGTTTGTCCCTACCGCTTCATTTTGTTTTAAACTATAGCTTTTTGTGTGGTAGGGACTTCCACCTCGCCCATAGAGATTTGGGTATCCCTATGGGGTCATGGGTGGCATTCGAGGCTAACGGAACGAGCCTCACATCTACGTCTAACCCTACGAGGTTTGGAGCATTGCTCCCATCACATCGTAGGGCTTTCAGGAGAAGATTCCAACAAGCGACAACATCTCTATGCCATAGTTCTCCACCTTTACCGCATTTACCTACCCTAGAGCTGTTGTAGTTTATTGGAGCGTCATGGACAGGGCAAAGTCTTGATGTATTCTTTGGATTAACGCAGATTACTGTTACGCCACGTTCTTTTGCCTTTCCCTCTATTGCTCTTTGAATACTCCTGAAAGAAGCTTGGAATATTCTATGTCGTAATTGTTCATCTTTAATTCTGGCTACCATATTATTGGCAGGTTTCTTACCGAGTTTCTCAAGAACAATAGAATACTGCTTCTCATAGGCAGTTTTAACAATTATATTCGCTATCTTCCATCTAATATCAAGCTTCTTCTTCCTCTCCCTCAACTTCCTCATAACTTTCCTCTTAATTCTTGACTTCTTACCATAGTGCTTATCGTATTTCTTCTGAATTCCTTTTCTACGATAATGGTAACCGAGAACGAGCTT
>JAPHEE010000004.1:56271-83284 GCA_029259545.1 Candidatus Alkanophaga volatiphilum | reverse complement strand
GTCGGGATCTCCTTCCCGCCCCGGAGGTTGGCGGTGCAGTCGTGCTTCGGGTCGCAGCCCACGACCAGCACCCTCTTCCCGTCGTCGGCGAGCGCCGCCGCGACGTTCGTCGCAACCGTCGACTTCCCGACGCCGCCTTTGCCGTAGAACGCCACTTGCCTCATCTAAACAGGTTTGAGCGGGAGTATGAAAGGCTTTCCCGAAACCTCGGAGACGACGGCGTCCACGCCGTAGACCTTGCTGATGTTCTTAGGTGTGAGGACATCAGCCGGCTTCCCGGCTGCGAAAATGCGACCGGCGTTCAGCATCACGATCTTGTCGGCGAAGCGAGCCGCAAGGTTCAAATCGTGAATCGCCATCACAACAACGAGCTTCTTCTCGTCGGCGAGCGTCCTGAGAAGCTCCATGACTTCAAGCTGGTGCCGCACGTCGAGGTTGGACGTCGGCTCGTCCAGCAGGAGAACCTCCGGCTCCTGCGCCAAGGCTCTCGCTATCAGAACCTTCTGCTGCTGCCCCCCGCTGAGCTCGGTGAAGTCCCGCATCGCAAGGTCCTCGATGCGGAGCGCCTTCAGAACCTCAAGGACCTTCTTGACGTCGTCGGCGCTGCACCGCCAGCTGAGGTGCGGACGCCGCCCCATGAGCACGACGTCGAAGACCGTCGTCGGGAAGACCATGGGCGAGTTCTGCGGCACGTAGCCCATGCGCCTTGCGACCTCAAGCATGCTCATCTCGGAGACGTCAGCGCCGTCGAGGAGGACGGCGCCACGCTGCGGCTTCAAAATCCTGTTTATGCAGCGGAGGAGCGTGCTCTTCCCGGCGCCGTTCGGACCGACGATGCCGAGCACCTCCGACGCCTCGACCTCGATGCTGACGTCGTTGAGTGCCGGGATGCTTCCGTAGCTGAAGGTCACGCCCCTGATCCTCAGCTTCATGCGTCCGATTTTGCCCTCGTGCTCGCCCGTCGCCGTCACCAATACTCACGCCTCCTCCGCAGTATCAGGTAGAGGAACAGCGGGACGCCCATGAAGGACGTGAGGATGCCCACCGGCAGGATCACCGGCGCGAGGACCGTGCGGGCGGCGGTGTCGCACGCCAGGAGCAGTGCGGCGCCGAAGAGCGCCGACGCGGGCAGGAGGAAGCGGTGGTCGCCCCCGATGATCATCCTCACGATGTGCGGCGCCACGAGCCCGACGAAGCCTATCGTGCCGACGAAGCAGACCGCGCCCGCCGTCAGGAGGGATGCGAAAAGCATGGAAGCCAACCTGACACGTCCGGCGTCCACACCGAGGCTCTTCGCGGTCTCGTCGCCGAGCATCAGCACGTTCAGGTCCCAAGCCTTGAGCACGAGATATGGGATGCAAGCCGCTGCGATGAGCGAGGTGACGCCGAGCTTCAGCCACGTCGCCTTGGTGAGGTCGCCGAACATCCAGATCAGAGCCTCTTGGACGGCGTGCGCCTCCCCGACGTACTGGAGAAACGAGGTCATCCCCGACCAGAGGTACATGAAGGCGACGCCCGCGAGAATCATCGTCTCAGGCGTCGCCCCCTTCATCCGGGAGATTCCGTAGATCAGAAGGGCGTCGAGCACTGCGAACACGAAGGCGTTGCCCGCGACGATCCAGATCGTGCTGCGGGTGAGACTCACGCCGAGGATTATTGCGAGCGCCGCGCCGAAGCCCGCCGCCGACGAGATGCCGATGGTGAACGGCGACGCCAGCGGGTTCCTGAGGATCGCCTGCATGACCGTGCCTGCGAGCGCAAGCGCGGCGCCGACGACGAGCGCCATGAAGACCCGTGGGAGCCGGATGTCGCAGACTATCTTCTCGTACTTGCTCGGAACGTCGAAGTCCGGCGCGAAATGGAGTTCGAGCCGCCCCAGCATCATGGCGTTGACGGCGGCTTCCAGCTTTTCTAACGTCGCCTCCACGACGGCGGCGTACGCCTGCCCCACCGTGATGTTCGCAGAGCCGAGGGTGACCGCCACGCCCACCAGCACGACGATCAGAAGCAGCGTCCCCGCAATGAAGAGAAACTTCTTGCTCACAAACCGCTCGTAAAGCTCCAGCACCCGGCTCTCCGCCGCAACCTCAACGCCGCCGCCCATCTCGCAGGCACCTCCGCCGCAATACCGCCGCAACCGTGAACGCAAACGCCAACCCCCACAACCCGAAACCCGGAGGCTTCGGCGTCTCCTCCGATGCCGGCGTCAACATAGGCGGCGTTGCGGTCGCAAGCGGCGTGCGCACCGGCGTCGCCGCCGGCGTCACGGTCGGCGTCGGCATCGGCGTCCGCATTAACGGCGGCACTATTGGCGGCGTCGGCGTCGGCATCGGCGTCGCCGTCGGCGTTGGAGCTGGAGTTGGTGTGGGTGTCGGCGTCACGGTCGGCGTTGGCGTCGCTTCCTGCGTCGGCGTGGGCGTCGCCTCTTCCTCCTCTTCTTCCTCTTCCTCTTCGGGTGCGGTGGCTTCTATCCGAAACGTGGCAGGCTCGCCCTCGACCTCGACGAGCTCGCCAGAGGCGTCGCCCCACTCGATGGCGATGTATCGCCCTCCGAACCAGAACTCGCCCTCGGTCACGAGCGTCAGGACGCACTCGTCGCCGGGCTCGCCGACGGCACGGAGCCGCAGCCTCGCAACGACCGCCTCCTCCGGTCCGCTCTCCTCGAACGTGTAGCCTGCAAGGTAGACGGTGCCGTTCGCCTCGTCGATGTTAGCAAAGCCGTCGAACAGAATGTCGGAGACCTCCTCGACGCCGACGACCCCCGGATCGTACTCGATGACCATGCTGTAACTGCCGAGACCCGGCGACGGGAAGTCCTCAACCCTGACGTCAACGACGACGCTCTCCCCCGCAGCCACTACGATCTCCGAAGGTGACAGGTAAACCCTGGCAGCCGCCGCCCTGGCAGCCGCCGCCCCCACGCCGAGGAAGAGGAGTAGAAATATGAACAAGGGAACGACCACGCCCTCACGGACCCCGCCGCTCATGCGCCCTCACCAAAGTCACCTCGGCTAGGCTTTCCAGACGAACGTCCACGACGCTCGGTCCTCGGCGACCGTGCCGTCGTACGTTATTCGGAAGACCCACGTGTAGGTGCCCGGCGGGAGGCGTGGGAGCCTGAATGCGAAGAGCCGCACCGTGACATCGAGCCCTGCGGGTAGCGTTGCCGTCCTGTTCACGAGCGTGATCGCAGGGCACCAAGGCAGGGGCGTGAGCAGCTTCACAACCACGTTGACCTCCTTCTCGCCGCCCGGATTCCGAACGGAGACGAAGACCCTCTGCAGGTCGCCGACCCCGTAGGTGTCCTTATCGGTCCATATCGAAACGTTGACCGGCAGCGCAAGCACGGTCACGACGGCGTCCACGTCGGCAGCCCGCATCGCCTCGGCGCCGGCGTCGGAAAGCTCCCTGACGGTGAGGTTCAGCGTGCATGACCCGGCTGCCAGAGCTTTTATCCTCAGCGACGCAACCGTCACGTCCCTCGGACCCGTGTCGTTCGTGATGAAGTCGTTAAAGGCGACCCAGCCCGCAGTGTTGTTCACGTTCACCGCCGCAGGCTCCCCGAAAGGCTCCTCGCCGCCGAGAACCTCCTCGACAACGACGACGCTCGGGTCGTAAGCGATCTCAAGGGAGTAAGCACCGAGCCCGGGCTCCGGCACGTCGTGGACGGTGACGTTCAGCGTTGCGGTCTCGCCCTCGTGAAGGACGACGCTCGCCGGCTCAAGCGCAACCGTCGGCATGATTATCCTGAAGACGCCGTCGTGCGCCGTCGCCGTGACGAGCGCTCCAGAAACGTTTACTACTTCAAGCACGGTCACGTCGAGCACGCTCTCATCGCCGGGCGACCCGACGGCTCTCAACCCCAAGCGGACGACCGTCACGTTCCCAGGACCCTCCTCCGCCGCTATGTAGTCGTTGAACCGTATCTCACCCGCCTCGTTGTCGATGTTCACGGCGGCGGGCGTCCCGAAGGGAGGATCACCGGGATACACCTCCTCGACGCTCACGACCGCAGGATCGTAACTCACGAGCAGCGAGTACGCACCGAGCCCCGGCGGCGGCACGTTCTCTATCGTGACGTTCACGTACGCAAAGCCGCCACGCTCCACGGTCGCCGACTCTATCGTGACGTCCGCCGCCGTCGCTGTTGCCGTCGCAACCGCAGCCGCAGATAACAGAGCCGTCGCCGCAAACGCAAAGACGAAGAGCACCACCAACCCCACTCCTGCTTTCGTCCTTCTTATTCCACGCACACTCTCCACCTCCTACTTGTTGCTACCAACATTCAATTTCAGCATAAAAAAGCTACGCATATAAAACTTTGGTATTACGTCCAGATGAGGCGGGTCTCGCAGCCCCTTACCATCCCTCATTCCCTCGTTTCGCCGCTATGAGCAGCTCGCCGCCGCCCGTCGAACCTCCCGCTCCTCACTCCCGCTAAGCCGCCTCCACCGGGAACTCCTCGATGAGTCCGACGATGTACTTTGCGACGAGCATCGCGTCGGTGATCGT
This sequence comes from Candidatus Alkanophaga volatiphilum, assembly GCA_029259545.1. Classification (GTDB taxonomy): domain Archaea; phylum Halobacteriota; class Syntropharchaeia; order Alkanophagales; family B39-G2; genus Alkanophaga; species Alkanophaga volatiphilum. The sequence goes on along the minus strand of JAPHEE010000004.1, from coordinate 78,772 downwards.
GACACGGCGGTCGCCGCTGACGTCCGCCGCCACCTCGTCCATCTCGTCATCGCCGATGAGTCCCACGTCGTACTTCGCTATCCACTGCGCGTCGCGGATCGAAACCACGTCATCCACGTTCGCATCGCCGAGCAGCAGCGGATATGTGTGGACGCCGAGATAACCCAAGTTGTGGAACCTTTCGAGATACTCTTTATGCCATTGCCGGGGTTTCAGGCTCGCCGCCGCCTCCGGGTGGAGCCACTTCGCAAGCTGGGCGACGCCGGCGAAGTAGCTCGGGCTGAGCAGCATGTCGAACGTGATAACGTAGATTCTGTCGTTGACGATAGCTGAGACGGTCTCCAGCTCCGGTCTCGCTGCGATCTCATCCCTGAACTCCTTTAACGCAAGGGGGTCGTCGGTGCCGTAGCCGCCCGGCATGTGCCACCATGAAACCTTGATGAAAACCTCTGGGTCCCGATCGACGACCCACTCCGGGTCGAGCCACGCCCCAGCGTGCCCCCCTTCGCCCACGATGTCGGCGGCTACGTTCTCCCCGCCCGCCCACTCCACGCAGACCGCCCAGCCGCTGTTGTTCGTCGTGTAATACTGCCCGTAAGGTCCGCCCTCGATGAAGACCCTGGGACGTTCATCCTCCGGAATCCCGGAAACCACGCTTTCTACCTCCTCCATCTTCTCCTCTGCGAAGCGCACGTACTCCTGCGCGGCGGCTTCGTATTCGGACCCCAAGCGGCTCGCAAACTCCCCGATTTCGCCGAGGAGCGTCTGCGGCTCGTAGAAGTCGTAACGCCAGACCTCGATGCCGAAGGGCGTGAGGCTCTCCTCAAGGTACTGGGCAGCCCACGTGTATTCGACGACGACGTCCGGCTCCAGCTCGACGATCTTCTCAACGTCAGGATTGTAGAAAGAGCCGACCTGCGGCATGCCTGCGAGCTCGGGGAAGAACGCCTCCCTGCCGTACCCGAGGACCGTGCTGCTTATCCCCACAATTTTGTCTTCGGCTCCGAGGATGCGGAGTACCTCTGCGGCTTGCGGCGTCAGCACCACGATTCGTTCAGGCTGAGCGGCGCACGACGCAACCGTGAACAGAGCCATGAACAGAACCGCCACCATCACCACTAAGATACCGACACGCATACCTCCTCTCATGCTACCACCACGATAATGCTACCGCTCTGATGACATTTAAGACTTACTAATAAAAATGAGCCACATGTTCATACCGCATCTTCGAGGCGTCCTTCGATTTCGAGGTACGCCTCCCTCAGCCTCTCCAACTCCGCCTCCGACGCCCTCCAGTAGCCCCGCCTCGCCGCCTCCAAGAGGCGTTCGATGACCTCCGCAGCCGCCCACCTATTGTTCTCTGCGAGCCGCCTCCGCATCGCCTCGTCGAAGATGAAACGACGGGCGACCTCGCCGAACACCCAGCTCTCGACCCTGCCGGTCGTGGCGGCAAGCCCTAACAAATACTCGACGCGGTCCGCAATTTTCTGCGCGCCGTGGAAGTCGTGCTTCAGCATCTCGTCGATCCACTTCGGGTTCAGCAGCCTCGCCCTGACGCCCCGTTTTATGACCCTTGAAACCTCCTCTGTCCTTAAAACTTCCTTCGTGGCGTCTGTGATCAGCATCTCCGGCTTCCTCCCGCCGACGGTCTCTACAGCCTTCGACAAGCCGCCGAAGAACTCGTAATAGTGGTCTAAGTCGGTTATCTCGTAGTCATGGGAGTCTCTGATCTGCGAGACGAGCTCGACGGTGGAGAGCAGCTTTCTGTAGAGGGCGTCAGCCCTCTCGGCGTGCACGTTCTCCGCATAAACGTGGCTCATCGAGCTGATGTACGCCTCTGCGAGCTGCCTCTCCTCCTCCCAGTTCGAGGTTTCGATGAGCGTCGTCACCCTCGTCCCGTACTCGCCGGCGTCCGGACCGAAAATCCTCGCAGAGGCGAGCCGCCAGAAACGCTCTTCAGATATTTCGGCTTCAGCCTCGGGGGACGACTCCCTCAACACCTCCCTAGCTTCCAGAGCGTGCTTTCTCACGAAATTCCTGTCGGGGGGTTCGTCGAGGGACGCAACAAGCTCGAACGCCCTGCTCAGAAGCTGGAGGACGTTCGGGAACATGTCCCTGAAGAAGCCGCAGATGTTAACGAGCACGTCGATCCTCGGGCGGCGGAGCTCCTCCAGCGGGACGACCTCAAGCTCGACGCCCCAAGCCCCTCTCCGCTTCAGCCTCACGCCGAGGTAGTGCAAAATTTGTCCAATGGTCTCCCCGCCGGTCTTCGTCGTCTCAAAGCCCCAGAGGACGACGCCCACGCCCTCAGGATACCTTCCATGCTTTTCCAAGAAGTGCCTTATCGTGTTCTCCGCAATCTCGGCGCCACGCTCGCAGGCGGTCTGCGTCGGTATCAAATTTGGGTCGAACTGATAGATATTGCGACCGGTTGGTAGCGCCTCCGGATTCCGAAGTACGTCTCCGCCCGGTCCCGGCTCGACAAACTCGCAGCTCAGAGCTCTAACAACATTCTCCAATTCTGCGTCGTTCTTTTGAAACTTCCTTGCGGCAGAGAGCCCGAACTCGAGCGTTCTCCTCAGCTCCGCCCTCAAAGATCTCGAAACGCCGCTCCTCTTCACGGCTCTACCTACCCCTTCGAGGAGGAGCGTCTTCACAAGCTCTTCCGCCTCTTTCTCAATTTCCTCAAGAGCCCTAGCATGCTTACCGGGGTGTTTGAGAAGTTCATCGTAGTTCAGCCCTTTATTCTCCGCAAGTATTCTGTTCAGCGATTTCAGGTCGCTTCTATCGTAACGGAGAAGGAGCCGGACGAAGTCCACAAGCTCCTCCTCGGAGTACCTCTCGCCGAGAACGTGCAAGCCTTTGGGGATGACGCTCCGCTTCAGCTCGATGAGTTCATCATGGATTTCCTCGACGCTTTCCCCGTCCAAATGAAGACTCTCGGCTTTCTCCATGATTTTACGGCGGAGCGCCTCCACCCTCCTCGGGTCTTGAACGCTTGCCTCGTGAAACTCGTTGATCATGTCTTCAAGCTCGAGGAGGTCGCCGTAGAGGTCGGAGGTCGTGTACGGCGGCGAGTTGTAGCTCACGAGCGTGGCGTAGCTGCGACGCTTCGCAATCGAGCCTTCGGAAGTGTTCAGCACGTGATAGATATAGACGTGCGGCAGGTTTCCGATCAGGACATCCGGGAAACATTTCGAACTCAGCCCCACCTCCTTACCCTTCTGGAATTCGAGTGTGCCGTGCGTCCCGACGTGGATGACCGCATCCACCTCTCTTTGCAGGTATTTGTAGAATGCGATGTACTGGTGGTGCGGCGGGAGCTTCTTGTCGTGGTATGCCTTCTCGGGGCTCTCATGAACGCCTCTGGAAGGTTGGAGGCAAACGAAGACGTTCCCCAGCCAGACCCCGGGGATGAGAATGCGACCGCCCTCGACCATCACGTTCCCGGGCGGGGGTCCCCAGCTCTCGACGACGTCCCTCCTCAACTCCTCAGGCAGCTCCTCGAACCACCTGCGGTACTCCTGAAGCTCGACGCTCGGGCAGTTCCTCAGCGTCCTCCTCGCATCCAGCCACCTCCCGGAATTGACCACCGCAAAGCCCTCAAAAAGCTCCTTTAAGCTCTCTGGAATTTCGACGACATAACCTTCCGCTTTCAGCCTTTCTAAGAGCCTTTTCACGCTCTCAAAGGTGTCTAGGTAGGCGGCGCTCCCGATGTTCGCCTCCCCCGGGGGATAGTCGTAAAGGACTATTGCGAGCCGCTTCTCCTCATTCCTCTTCGTTTTCAGCGAAATCCAGTTTCCAACCCTCGCAACGACTCTTTTAATTCGGTCTTCGATGGGGAGCGTGTCCTTCACGACGACGCCCTCAAGCTCCTCGCTCTTCAGCCCGCAGCAGGGAATGGGCTCGACGCAACCATCAAGCTCCGGCCAGACCACCGCACATATGATTTCGATCGGGGAGAGCCCGGTCGGCGACCGCTCCCAGCTCGAAACCTCCCTCATGTACATCGGAGCCGGGCAGAAGACGGGCACGTTGAGCTCCCTCAGAAGCGCGAGCGTAGGTCTCGGGTCTCCGCCGAGCGGACCGCCATTGAGCCTGAACCAGAGGAGGCTGATGACCGCATCGACGGCAGGTTTCCCGTGTTTGAAGAAGAACCGCCGGACGCCCTCTAACGTCTTCGTCGTGCTTTCGACGTAAACCGGCGTGACGCTAACGCCGAGATTCTCTAAACGCTCCACGAGGGCTTTGAGCGGCGGGACGCACTGGTCGAAGTGCATGCCGCCGTAGATCAGCACGCCGACGCTCGGCTTTTCCTCGTTCGGCAGAGGTTCCCTGAGAAAGCCGAGCTTCGGGTGATAAACCCCGATCTCGTGCCTCTCCTCCGGCTCCCCGGGCTCCGGAAGCTCGTAGCCCAGATACCTCAAAACGGTGATGAACATGTTCCGGTAGTTCTCCTCGCCGCCGTACGAGTAGTATTTCAGGACTTTCACGTAGTTCCTTGCGTCCCTGAGCGAGGCGATCGGAAGTCTGCCGGCAATTTCGATGATGCTCTGGATCCTCCTCGCTCTTTTGTAAAGTTCCTCGGTGCTCAGTCGAGAATCCTCCTCGAACTTTTCAGAGAATTTCTCCATGGTGAAGGAGCCGAGCCTCGTGAGGGACATCAGCTTCGGCGAGCCGATGAGCGTGACCACGACCTTATTTTCCCCCTTTAACGCCCGATGAAGAACTTCTTCGACCTTTCCCCCTCCTCTGACGTCTATTAAGACCGCAGAGGCTTCTTTTAGTTTCTCCTCGAACTCTTTAAGCTCCACTTCCTCTTCGTTCACCTCGTGCGGGTAGTAAACCCGCAGCTCCGGCTTGTTTCTCACCTCTATGCTGCGATAAGCCGTGATCAGCGGCTTCGTGGACGCCAGCGTCGGGACGACCACGATCAGACGCTCACCCTCAGGTTGATGCACCATCTCACATGGTAGTAACACTTTGGGTCATATATTTCGTTTTGGGTAGCATGAAGTGCTGAGTTTCATACTTGTGTTATGATCGATGGTGAACGCTGCGGCGGCTCGGATTGTGACGCTCGTGAGCAAGCGTCTCCGGCAGCTTGCGAGCGGCGATGCTGCGTGCGTGCGGCGGCGGGCTGGGACCCCCAAGGCTGCCTCCGGCGGTGGGGCGTGCCGACGCTTCATGAACGATTCGAGCCGGTGCGTCCGATAGCGTTCTCAGCCGTTTCCACGGCTGGAAAATGTCACCAGAGCAGCATGAGCGCTGCGATCAAAACGAGAGCGATCCCATCTCTTATCGCCGTCGAGACCGCCATCAGTTCCAGCCCTACCCTCGGTCCGAAGATGCTGACGTAGTGTGGCGTGAAGAAGCGGAGGGCGGTCGTGACGCTCGCAAGCACGTTCCCGAAAAGTAGGGTTATGACGACGTCCCTTACGGAGAGCCTTCCGGCGGCGAGGAGCCCGCTGGCAACCGTGCACGCCGCAGTATGATGCCCAAGGTGCGCGGCGATCACGCCTAAAGCGTCCGGAGGCACCGGAAGCGACGCCGCAACGCCGCCGAGCAACGAAGAGAGTGCGTCGAACGCCCCCACCTCCATCAGGAGACATACGAGGAACATGGTCGGCACCGTGATGACCACCATCCTTTTCATTACAGGCTCGGAGGCACGCAAGCTTTTGCGGAAGGCTTCCCGGACCCGAAGCGCCGGATCCGGATTCGGATTTGAGACGGCTCTCCCCCTCCCTCTCCCCGCCTCGATGTCGGCGTCGGGCTTCAGTGACGTGTCGCCGCCTTCAAGCACGAGCCTGCCAACGAGCATGAGCAGCGTCGTCTTCAAAAGCCCGACGAGCATGAGCGTTCCGAAGTAGATGACGCCGGCGACGCCGAGCAGCGGCACGACCACCGGCAGGAGATACCGCCAATGCATGACGATCGCCGGAAAGGAATTTATCATGGCGGCGATGAACAGCTCCTTCTTCTCGATGAAGCCCTTCTCGTAGTAATCGGCGAGCATGGCGTTGGCGGCGGTCGGCGAGATGAAGGCGAGGAGGAAACTCACGCCGCACTCCTCCCTGAGATGCGAGAAGCGGGTTATCGGCTTTGCGAGCCACGAAAGCTTTTCTACGACGCCCAACGCCACGATGAACTCCGCAAGGAGGACGCCCAAGAGCATGAACGGTAGGGTCTTCAACAGGAGTTTCGATGCGAGGATTGAGGCGTCGAGGAGCACGGACGTCATTTTAACGGCGGCGCCGCCGCAGCACGAGCGCTATCACCAGAGCCAGCGGCGCAAGCACGCACGGCGCCGGCACCCTCGGAAGACCGCCGAGCGGCGGGCTCTCGCCGCCAACGCTCCTCCCACCTCCACCCCCGCTCCCGCTCTCGCTCCCGCTCTCACCTCCGGCTTCGGCTCCGGTTTCGGTTCCGGCTCCGGCTTTGGTGCCGGCGCCGGCATTGACGGCGGCGTGGGGCTGCGGCTGCGTCTCATTCCCTGGTGTCTTTTCCCCCTCCTGCTCAACGCTTTCGTCTGCGCCTGCGGGCGTGCCTTCGGGTGCGAGGAGCGTCACGTTCCTGCAGTCCTGCGCCCTCCCGGCGACGTCCACGGCGAGCCTGTAAGTTCCGGGTTGGAGCCCTGAGGTGTTAAAGCTGACGTGCAGCCGACCGCCCTCAACGAAGGTTATCGCCTCGAGGCTGAAGCTTCCGTTGGAGAGGGTGAAGCTCGCAGGCTCGCCGTCCTTGACGTTCGTCTCCGCCCACGCCTCCAGAGGTTCGCCGACCTCGACGCTCGCAGGTGCGTGGAGCTTGACTTCCGGACTTCTGACGACGAACGTCGCCTCCTCGAACAGGTCGTCGCTGCCCGCCGCCGTGAGGGCATCCTCGAGAATTTCGAGCCGCTGCTCCAAGCTTTTGGAAGCGCCGCCGACGTTCCAGCGCCCGTTTTTTATTGCGTCCGTGACGCCGTCCCTGCCGGCGTGCACCGCCACGACGTGATACCTGCCGGCGTCGAGCGTTCCGACATCTTCTTCGAAGCGTCCTTGGACGACCGGCGTGGCGTGCGCAACACCCCCCTCCGGGAAGACTATTCTGCCTCTGTGGTCGAGAATTATGATAAAGACGCGGCTCGTGCCGGTGGCGTTGCCCCTGATGACGACCTCGTCGCCCTCGGCGACCTCGCCCGGCGCTTCGAGTTCGAAGCTCGGCGGGCGGAGCAGAAGGGACGCACGGGCGTCCACGCCCTCCTCCGACCGCCACTCGTCGCTCACCCGCTCACCCTCGGCGAACGGCGGCGGCTCGTAGACCACGAAGAACTCAAGCCTCCGCTGCCCTTCGATCTCGCCGGTCGTGTCCCAGCTCCACTCGAAGCTCCGCTCCGCACCGGAAACGCTGAGACGCACGCAGTCCTCGAACCGCTCGTCCACGAGGATGACAACGTATTCGCCGAAGTTTGCGGTGCCGTTGACAGCAACGACGTCACCAACTGTCGCTTCCGCTGGAACGTTCACAGAAAGCTCACCCTCGACGACTTCTACGTATTTTGTCCTATGAAGCCCACCCACACTCACCTCAACTTTATACCTACCAAGCTCCGCATCTTCAGTAGGGACTCGTAGCTTTTTCTTCCCGTCCTCGTCGAGCGTGACGACGCCCTCATAGAGGCTAAGCGCCCCTGCCGTGACCGAAATTGCGGCGTCATGCTCGAAGAACGAGCTTCTGATTATAATTTCCAGATCTTCGCCACGTACGACCTCTGTAGGTACCTCAAGCTCCAGATAAACGGGCTTAACTTCCACGCTCACGTCGTCGTCGGCATCGGTGGCGCAGTCCTCTAAAATGATTTTGTATTCTCCGTCCTCCATTTTCAAGAGAGCAGTGTCGAAAACCAGCTCGCCATCGGCTGTGAAGTCTATGCCAGCGACCTCACCTTCGGCGAACTCCCGGAAATTACGTTCCTCATATTCGATTAGGATCTCGTAAACGTCCATACCTTCTTCATTAGTTATTGAAAACCCGTCATCATCTTCGATAGTTAGTTTAAAAACTCCCCGCTCTTTGTTATTCTTCTTAAGGCATAACGTGAAGCTTTCCCCCTCCTGCACTCGCTCTTTCTCAAGTTCGATGTTAAAAGAATGTCGCTCGATGCCGAACCAGCCGCCAATGCTCTCATCCGCTTTTTCTACGACCTTGAAGAAGTAACCGGTCTTCACGCCGCTTGTGTCCCAAGGCTCACCCGCCTGCACCTCGTAGTCCTTGCAACCGGACTTTGCATCGCCGTCGTGCTCGTAGGGTCCCGAAACGATGACGTCCACGAAGTTGCCGTTTTCATCTACAAAATAAATTTCTTCTCCCTCATAAACTACGAGCTTCTTGCTCTCATCATCCGGACAGTCAGGCAGCGCCCCTGCAAACCAGAGGTAGCCGCCCTCGGCGGTGAAGTTTCGTTTTATAACGCTCGCATCAGCAACCGTCACGAACAAAAACGAGAAAATAAAAATCAGCAAAACAGCTGAAAGCGTCCGCCACAACGCCGACGGCATGCTTCCACCAGCCACTACGTTCCTCTGCTCGTGCCCAGAAGTTCTCTTACTTTTCGCATCTTATCGCCCCAATTCTCGACGTCGTCCGCCGTGAGCACGTCTATTGAGCCGCCTTGGAGCGTCGTCTCCGGGGCGACCTCGCCCATCCGCTCCTCAAGCAGCCCTTCCGTTTCGAGATACGCAGCCCGCAGCCTCTCCAGCACCTCAGGGTCGGGCTTCCAGAGATTTCGGGCGACAGCTTCGATGAGCCGCCGCTCGATTTCTTCGAGCGCATACGGGTTGTTTTCTTCGAAGAAGCGACGCATTTCCTCGTCAAGCACGAAGGTTTTTGCGATCTCGTCGAAAATCCAGTCACCAACCTCCCTCGTGGTTGCTTGCCAGCCGAAGACGCGTCCGATCCGCTTCGAAATATCGCCGGCGCCCTTATAGCCGTGTCTTTTCATACCTTCAACCCATTTCGGGTTCAGAAGCTTCGTGCGCACCACCCTGCTGACTTCCTCGGCGAGCGTCCGGACTTCGACGGCGTCCGCGTCCCTCGTATCGCCGTAATAAGCCTTCACGTTTTTGCCAGAGATCGCTCTCGCGGCGACAGTGAGCCCCCCGTGCGTTGCGAAGTAGCAGCAGCAGCCCAGCAGGTCGTACTCGTCGGTTGCGGTCTTGTTGAACGTGACCTCGACGCTGCGGAGCTGCGAAACCAGCTGCTCGTGCGCCTCCTTGCCGAAGATGCCCTTGCCGTAGGCATAACCGTTCCAGTAGACGAAAACCTCCGCAAGATCCCGCTCCTCCTTCCACGCAGAGGCGTAGACTGCAAGGTTCACGCCTGCGCCGTAAGTTCCAGGTTTGCTTGAGAAAATGCGGAGCGTGGCGTCCCGCCAGCTCGCCCCCCGTTTGAACTTTTCGAGCGCGTGCTTCCGCACGTAATTCAGCTCTAAAGGCTCGTTCAGCGACGCAACCTCGTGGAACGCCTCGTCCAGAAGCTCGATGACGTTCGGGAAGTTGTCACGGGTGATGCCGCTGACACGAACGGTCACGTCGATTCTCGGGCGTCCGAGCTCTTCCAACGGAATAATCCTGAAGCCTCGCACCTTGCCGTCCTCCCAAAGCGGCTCTACCCCTATCAAATAGAGAATCTGCGAAAGCTGCTCGCCGTCGGTCCACATGATGTCGCTGCACATCCAATACATAGCGACGTTCTCCGGATATCTGCCCTCCTCTTTCAAATAACGTTCAAGAAGTTTCTCTGCAAGCCTCTTCCCGACCTCCCACGCCGCTTTCGTCGGTATTCTCTCGGGGTCGAGCGAGTAGAAGTTGCGACCCGTAGGTAACACTTCTGGCTTCCTTGTCACCAACCCCGAAGGTCCCGGCTCGACGTAGCCGCCGTCAAAGCCTCTCAACAAGCTTCTCATCTCGTCAGAGGCGTCAACCCTCGAAGAGACGTCCGAAATTTTTTTGACTATGCGGTATAGCTCCTCTGCGATCTCGCGTTGCGAGTTACTGTCGAGAACGTTGAAGCCCAGCTCCTCAAAAATTTCATCTGCCGCTCGCCCGCTCAGAGCAGCTTCGACGACGCGTCTTGAAAGTTCGTCCGCCCTCAGCAAGACTTCGGCATCGGAGGCTGCCCCGTCCTCGCCCTTGGACAAAGCTTTCCGCGCAAACGCCCTGAGCTCCTGTCTCAACACCCCTTTTATAAACTCGACTTTCCTTTTCCCTCTTGGAATTTCGCCGAATATGTGCATGCCGTCAGGGATTTGCGTGTTATATATTTGTGTTATGAGTCTGTGAGCGCGCTCCAAGAGCTCTTCGAAACTCTTGACACCTTCAAGTTCTTTGACCTTGCGGGCAACTTCCCAAATTTGGTGCTGTAATTCGTGCGCCCTTGCGCCCTCAGCCCTTTTATACTCAGAGATCAGGGTCTCAAGCTCCTTAAGCTCGCCGTAGAGCCCGCTTTCGGTCATGACCGTCTGCATGTGATCGACGAGCGTGGCGTAGCTGCGACGCTTCGCAATCGTGCCCTCCGGCGGGTTGTCCGAATTGTAAATGTACAGGTGCGGCACGTCGCCGATCGCAATGTCCGGGAAGCAGGAGCCGGAGAGCGCGACGCCCTTCCCCGGCAAGAACTCAAGGTTCCCGTGCGTCCCGACGTGGATGATGGCGTCGGCGCCGAAAACACGATCGAGCCACATGTAGGTTGCGAGGTACTGATGCGGCGGCGGGACATCTGGATCATGCAGGATCTTGCAGACCTGCCCGTCGCACCGTGCGCCGGCGCAGCCACGCTTCGGCTGCACCAGCACGACCACGTTCCCGTAACGCACGCCCGTGATTAAAATGCGACCGTCATGAACCATCGAGGCGGGAACGCCGTCCTTCTCTTCGCCCGGCGGCTCGCCCCACGCCTCTACCACACGCTCACGAGCATCCTCAGGTAGCGTCCTGAACCACTTTTCGTATTCGTCGACGCTTATAGACGCAAGGACGCCGCCACGCCGTACTATCTCTTCGGTAGTTGTCCACCGAAACTCGCTGAGCGCCTTGCGTTCCATTATCGTCTCTATAAGCTCTTTCCCATCCTTAGGCGGATTTTCGACTTTGTAACCAGCTTCCTTAAGCCTGTTCAGGATGCGAGCGACACTCTCCAGCGAGTCGAGATGAGCGGCGGAGCCGACGGTTGCCTCGACGCTCGCGCACGGGTTGTTATGCAGGATGAATGCCAGTTTGCGTTCGGAGGGCGGCTTCCGCTGCAGCTCCAGCCAACGCTTTACGCGTCGCACGATCTTGCGAACTCGTTCTTCAACAGGCGTCACACGCTCCACGAGCGTGTCCGCAACGCCATCGTGCCTAGCCTTCGTGACGCCTACTAATATCGGTTCGATCACGCCCTCAAGCTCAGGCAGCGCTATCGTGAATGCCATGATGCTGCCGCCGACGCCCTGACCGGACGAGCGCCACTCCTCCTCGGTCATGTGATATGCGATATGTGGATGGAAGACCGGAACATCTAGCCTTTTCAGAAGCTCGACTGCGCGCTCCGCCGAGGTTTTGCGATCGCGCCAGTCGCCGCCGAGCGGCGTCCATTGCAAGCTCACAAGCGCGTTTATCCTCGGGCGGTCGCCATTCATGAAAAAGTCCTTTATGATTTCGAGGTTCGTGCGGGCGCCGTGTTCTGCGGCACTGCTGTAAGAGAACGCCGCTATCACGTTCAAGCCTTCAGCTTCAAAGCCTCTGACCAAAGCGTTCTCGACATCGAGATTTCCAGTGACCCAGTAGTTCCGGTAAAAGAGGATGCCGACGGTCGGCGCTCCCTTTTTAAGCTTCCCAGCATGCTTATACCACCGCAGATACTCCGTTACGTCGCCGAACACCGAAGGTGCGTCAGGGTGGTAGATTCCGTCCCATGGGAGCTCCTTAGGCGGCGAGAAGTCGCAGGCGACCCCCAAAACCTCACTCACAACGAACTTTAAAAGGTTTTTTAGATTTTCGACGCCTCCGAACGCAAAATACTGATTTGCAACGAGCGTGACTTTCGTGCCGACGTTCGAGAGCAGCCACTTCGAGGGCTCGCCTCCCACCGCTACTATTGGCTTTTCCAGCCCTGAAAGCTCCTTCTCCAGCAGCTCCCAGCAACGCAGGCTCTCCATCGGGTAAACGAGGATCAGGTCGGCGCCCTTCAGCGAGCGCAAGCATTCCTCCAGCCGCCCCTCCTCGACATCTATGAGATTCCAAACCTCAACGTCGAACGGAAGCGAGCGTGCAGCCTCAACCAGCGGAGGCACGCAACTCCCCCAGACCAGTGCGACGACCCTCGCCCTCGGCTTCATCCGCTCCCGCCTCCTCCTGCCTCGGCTTCGGCTTTGACCTTGGCTTTGAACTCCTTTATCGTGTCGAGGAACTTTTGGCTGAAGGGCGTGCCGTGCTCGTAGTGCGTCCCGCAGGGGAAGTCGGCGCACCGCAAGCAGAAATCCACGCCCTTTCTCGCTGCGCACTCCAAGATCGGACACGACATTCCAAACTTCTTGATGTAGTTGAGGCGTGCCGCCACCGCTTCCTCGTCGTTGCCGGGCGGGCAGCCGCCACCGCAAGCGTCTTTAAGAGCGCAAACCTCGCACGCAACGCCGCACGCTGCCGGCATGCGATCACCTATGCCTCCACCGGGAACTCCTCGATGAGTCCGACGATGTACTTTGCGACGAGCAGCGCATCCGTGATCGTGACACGGCGGTCGCCGTTCACGTCGGCGGCGGCGACGTCGATGTCGCCCTCATCCACGAGCCCCACGTCGTACTTCGCTATCCACTGCGCATCACGTATTGAGACGACATCGTCAATGTTCGCATCGCCGAAGAGCAGCGGGTACGTGAAGACGCCGGAGTAGCCCAAGTTGTGGAACCTCTCTAGGTACTCCCTGTGCCACGAGCGCGGCTTGACAATTCCCGCCACCTCCTCAGGATAGAACCACGTCGTGAGGTACGCCACGCCGACGGGATACACTGAGTAGAAGCGACCGGAGAGCATGTAAACGCGTCCCTCCTGCACCGCCTTGATCTCGTCCCAACCGGGACGTCCCATAATATCCTCCCGGTACTCCTTCATCGGCGTCGGGTCCTCCTCGCCGTAGCCGTGCGGAGTTCTGCCGCTAACCATCTTCACGATCACGTCGGGGTCCTCTCTTATGACGAACTCAGGGTCGACCTCCGGGTAGGTGTCGGTGATGCCCGCCTCGACGACGATGTTCCTGCCGCCCGCCAGCGTCAGCATATCATGCCCGCCCGAGCCGAGCCCGCACGCCTTGTAGTCCGTGTACATCTCGATATAGACACGTACCCGCTCCTCATCCGGAATTCCGGACACGACGCTTTCTATTTCATCCATTTTCGCCTCGTACCATCCTACGAGCTCGGCAGCCTCGTCCTCACGCTCAAGGATCAGCCCCAGCTTCTCGACCTCCTCGCTCATGTTCAGAGGCTTGTAGAAGTCGAAACGCACGACCTTGATGCCGGTGCCTTCGAGGTGCTCGTCGAGCTTGTCCGGCGTCGGCCACTTCACGTATGCGATGACGATGTCCGGCTCCAGCTCGATGATCTTCTCGATGTCGGGCGAGAAGCAGGAGCCGACGTTCGGCAGCCGGCTCAGCTCCGGGAAGTACGCCTCGTCCTGCACGACGTACTTCGGGACGCCCACGACCCTGTCGGCGGCGCCTATCGCCCTTATCACCTCTGTGGCGTCGGAGGTGAGTGCTACTATCCTCTCAACCGGTTTGTCTATGACGATAGTGTTGCCGGCGGAGTCCTCAATGACTATGGGATACTTCGTCGCTGCCACTGCTGCCGGCATTACTGCAAGGGTGGTAAGAACCACGAAGCACAGCGTCAGGGTCTTTACCGTTCTTATGCCACGGCTGCATTGCAGCATGCGCTCACATGGCTTTGAGGAGCCGTCACGCCACAACTGCTGCGACTGTTTGGGTTGATATGTATTATTTTTAGCTACAAATATCTCCATTTAGTCACCTCCTGTAACATTGCTATGGGCGAGTCGCATAAATAACTTGCGGATGGTCTTGCCGCAGGCGGATGAAGGAGCATCACTATTAGAGGAGTGGTGAAGAAATGATGAACAGCGTCATGTTCAGCGGCATGACCTTTTATTTGAAAATCATAGCACTTACGGTGCTCGGTGTCGTGCTTGCAAACGTTATCGTGGAGACCGGCGCCACAAGAAGACTGTTCTTCGCGGTGGAGCCGCTATGCCGCCTTTCAAAGCTGCCGGAGGGCTGCGTCGTTTCGTTACTTACATGCTTCCTCAGCCCCACCGCCGGGAAGTCCATGCTCGCTGGCTTTTACCAGCGTGGCGAGGCTTCGAGAGCAGAAACCATCGTAACAGTCTTGATGAGCACGTTCCCGACGGTGCTTGGCGAGACGCTGCTCAGAGTCCAAGCGCCGCTCGCCATAGTCGTTCTCGGACCTGTAATTGGCACGCTCTACGTAGCTCTCACGCTGTTTTCTGCTTTCATACAAGCGCTTTGGGGTTTAGTTATAAGTAGAGTGCTCGCCGCTGGCAAAAAAGGTTGCCGGGGAACTCGCAAAAACGGCGACGTTCATGCTGGGCTCGTCTGCTCCAATGGAAGGGCGCTTAAAGATGCTGTAATACAAGGCATCAGGAGTTCCGGGAGCATCCTTAAGAGGATAATTCCGGCGATGCTCGTGGCGCTGCTCGTCATGGACGTACTCACGGCGTTCGGCTTCATGGATCTCATTGCCACCGCCTTTTCACCGCTCCTCCGCATCTTGAGCCTGCCTGGTGAGTGTATCACCGCCCTTATCGCACAGTTCGCCCACTTCTCTGCTGGCTATGCCGCAGTTGCTTTTCTGCTCGAAAATCACACCATAACCAACAAGCAGGCACTGATAACTCTACTTCTCGGCAGCATGATAGTCATCACGATGATCTACGTCAAGTATTCTTTTGCCATGTACGTCTCGCTATTCGGGAGGTTTGGCGTGGAGATCTCTGCCGCTGCTTACGCCTCCAGCATGCTTGCCAAGATCATCACCATTCTCATTGTGCTACTGCTCTAAACGAGAACTGATGCGACGAAGCACAACTTAGGATAATCACCCTCCTTGCGGGCTGGAAGCCTCTAAGGGGAGAAAAGCCCCCGAAACATTTTTATTTACCCCTCTAACCTTCTATTGATGATGCCTGAGGCATGCCCTCAGGCGGATGGCTCCCTGACCGAACCGTATGCGGTTTGCCGCAAGCCCGCCCGTGTCGGGAACCTCGCCATAGGCGGGGAGGCAGGTCAGACACCTAAAGCCATTTTTATCCTTTCGCACGCCTCCTTTATCCTTTCGACCGACGTCGTCAGCGCAAATCTGACGTAGCCGTCGCCGTGCGTCCCGAAGCCGATGCCGGGCGTCACGACCACCCCCGCCCGCTCGAGGAGCAGCGCTGCGAACTCCAGCGACGTGTAACCCTCAGGAACCCTTGCCCAGACGTAAAACGTCGCTTTCGGCGTCTTAGCCTTTATCCCGGCGTCTTTCAACCCTTTTATCAAAGCATCTCTCCGCTCCTTATATGTGCGGACGTTGCGTTCGATGACATCCTGCGGACCTTTGAGGGCGGCGACCGCTGCGAGCTGCACTGCTTGAAAAACTCCCGAGTCCACGTTCGTTTTTATCTCCCTGATCCCCTTCAAAATGTCGGCATTCCCAACGACGTAGCCTATTCTCCAGCCAGTCATGTTGTAAGTTTTGGAGAGCGTGTTGAACTCCACGCCCACCTCAAAGGCGCCATCGGCTGCAAGGAAGCTCATCGCCTTATAACCATCGAAAGTTATCTCTGAATACGGATTATCATGCATGACGACGACATCATGATCCTTCGCAAAGTCTACAACTTCCTTGAAGAACTCTTTAGATGCAACAGCCGCCGTAGGGTTATTAGGGTAGTTCAGAAACAAAAGCTTCGCCTTCTTGGCGACTTCTGAGTCGATTTCCGAAAGGGAGGGCTTAAACTCATTTTCTTCGGTCAAAGGCAGCTCATGTGGGACGGCACCGGCGAGCACCGTCGCATTTTTGTACACAGGATACGCAGGGTCCGGCACGAGAGCCACGTCGCCAGCGTCAAGAAACGCAAACGCTGCATGCGCTATCCCCTCCTTTGATCCAATGAGCGTGAGCACTTCAGTCTCGGGGTCCAGCGTCACGCCTTTCCGCCTTTTATACCAATCAGCAACCGCCTCTCTGAACGCTAACAACCCCTCATACGTCGGATACCTGTGGTTCTGCGGATCTTTCGCTGCTTCGTATAAAGCCTCTACGACGTGCGGCGGCGTTGGCAGGTCCGGATCGCCGACGCTCAGGTCTATGATATCGGCACCCTCCTTTTTCTTCCGCGCCTTTTTCTCGTCGATCTCCGCGAAAAGGTACGGCGGCAACGAACGCAGCCTGCTTGCATACATCACTGAGAAGGTCACCAGCTTCGTATTTAAACCTTCGTGCTGCGCTGCGATACATAAAAGCTGCCGGGGTCTCCGCCGGCGCTATCTCAAAACTTTTTTATACTCTAAGGTTTTTAACATCAGTTTGCATGAGCGTTTTGGACAAGCTCGTGGGGAACTCCACGCACTTCAAAATAATGAAACTGTATCATGACAACCCCGACCTCTCAGAGAACATATCAGAGATCTCCAGAATCATAAACAGGAGTCATGTAACGGTGAAAAAGGCGATAAGCGACTTGGAGAGCATCGGGGTACTGCGGGAAAAGCGAATAGGACGCTCACGGGTCGTGACGATAAACGAGGACAGCCCGTATACAAAGGCGGTGTTCGAGTTCTTCAATAGCGTGAAGGAAATTGAGGAGAAGACGTATCTCGAAACCCTGATAAAAAGGAAGGCATCCTCTGAGATAAGCAAGTGATCACTGCCGTAGGACGTTGTAGACGGCGAGTGTGCAGAATATTGCTTCTTCGGTCCTCACCGTCGCAGTCCCCTGCCCCGGCACGGTGTTCACGACGAGCCCGCCAAAGTCCTCATAAGCCAAATTTTCGTCCTCTAGAATCTCCTTCAAGCCCCGACTCGGCGAGCCGAAGACGAATGCAACGTTGCCCTTGAACGCTTTCTTCATCAATTCCATATCGAAAACGCCGAATTTTGACGTGAATATGATCCTGTAATCCTTCTTCATTCTCTTTAAGGTCCTCCCCAGACTCCCGCCCCGCCGCACGACGTAGCCCCAGTGGAACGGAATCTCGTCACGGCTCGCAAGCCGCACCTCCAGAGGCTCCTTCGAGACTACCTGCACGGTCACCCGCCCCCGCACCACGTCGCCGTCCAGTCTCAAAACGGCAAGCTCCTCTACCCCTATGTCCACTAGTGCCATCCCTTTCCTAACGTCCTTGCTCACCACCACCCCCTCCCTAAACTCGCCCTCTTTCAAATCCTTCTTCTTCGATACCGTAGGATGATGTCTTGTCCGCAGCGGCGGGATGACCCCTGCGAACCTGAGCTCCGGCTCCAAGCCGAAAAGGCGCTTCCGCAGGTATTGCGGCGTCTCCGCATACCTTAGGACTTTCTCTATGAAGCGACTGTCGTCGTACTCTCTGTCTTTGTATATCACGATCTCATCGACGCAGAATATCGAGGCGGCTCTCGCCACCTGCCCGACCTTGTACGTTTTCAGCTTCATGTCCGCCGTGTCCATCGTCAGCGACGACGGTATCAAAATGGAAAGCATCTTACTAGGTTCGCCGGAGAAGAATATTGCGCGACCTCCCTTGCATCGAAAAGGCTGTTCGTGAGCACTGGCATTTTAGCCTTTAGCGATCGTCTCCTTTGCCACAAAGAATAGCTTCTTTCGCCGTCCAATGTAAGCCTTGCCGTCTTCCTCCTGCAAATTGAGGTATTAATCCTTCGTAGATCTCAGAATTCCACGATTTGAGCCATGCGTAGCTTGTTGCTTTGGTAATCCAACAAAATCTGCTGTTTTCTCAGCGCTTTCCCCCTCTGTAAAGATATCCACTGCTTTTGTAAGAATCCCCCTTTGAGGATTCACTGAGCTTTTCTATTATATCTCTTTATTCTAACCATACATGACGTTCCCAATCATACACTCCACGCTCATTATACACATATTCCAAGAGCTTAAGAAGAAGATCATCTTGCTCTTGCTTTAATTGGTCATATATTGATTTCCCATTGCCCACGACAATCAGTTTGCACTTCGGTCTTGTGACTGCAACATTTAACCTGTTGGGATCAGACACGAACTTTAGGCTATTCTTTTTAGTAGCAGTCACGCTAAAAATCACAACATCCTTCTCCCTACCTTGAAAGGCATCCACCGTGTCTACCTCTACAGCCCTTTCGATTTTCTCTCGTAACCTCATCCTCTGAGCCCTAAATGGTGTTATGACCGCAATGTCCTCTGCTTTCACTCCCGCATCTCTAAGGGCTTTAACAAGAGCGACGCAAACTTCAACCTCACTTTCATTCCTGAGAGAGCTCTTAGATCTAGACCATTCTCCTCGTCCGTTAACATGTACGAAAACTACAGGCCTATCTGGATCTAAAGCCTCTATCCTTGGCATCGCTTTGAGCTTCAATCGCACGTCATGACAACGCCCTGAAATTGTTATTCTGCCCTTATAGATCTCTTTTGCCGGAAACGCTATGATCTTAGCGTTGCTCCTGTAATGTTTACCCAAAAACGTTTCTTCTACACCCCTTTTCTTACAACATCCCCGTAGCTTATAGAATGCACTTAGCTCATTACTCATCTTTATCTCTCCCTCTATGGTATCAGAACGTCTTCTCCTCCCAGCAATCTTAAATATCGGGAGTAATTGTTTGTCATCTCCAATCAAGACCCACTTCCGCCCTTTTATCATCCCCAAAACCGCTAAGGTTATCGGAACTTGACTGCTCTCGTCTATGAGCACGGTGTCAAAGGTGACGTCTGAAAGAGGAGGCAAGTTTGATCTTATGATCGTAGCACCTATAATTCTAGCCTCCTTAACCAATTTTTGCCACACCCTCCCCAGCAGCTCGTCTCTCATTCTTATTAAACAAGCGAGGTTTTCTCTCATCTTTTTAATCTCCCTATACATCTCACGCTTAATTTTCCGGATTTCTCCCTTTATTTCTCGCTCACTTCTGCCTTGTCTCCTCAATTCCTTTCTCATGAAATCCTCATGTTCTATGAACCTCTCTTTAACCTCCCTTATTTTATCTTTCAAGCGTTTGATCTCATTATCTATGTCCTTGATCCTTTTGCTCTCTTCTTCAGTCCACACGCGGCAGCTTAAGAGGAGCCGTCTGCTCTTTTCAGTCACTTTTTCTGGTTTCCCTACCCTCAGGCAAATCTTCTCATTAAAGTTTAAGAACTTTTCAAGAGCGTTATCTACAGCAATGTTGGTGTGAGATGTTATTAGAACTTTCTCTCCTCTTTTTGTCAGCTCGAAAGCGGCTTTTGCGATAACTTCGGTTTTTCCAGTACCAGGAGGCCCGACGATAATCAAAATCTCTCCGTCATTTAACCCTAATATCCTCTCCACAGCAGCTCTCTGATACCCATCAAGCTCTAATCCGCTTAACCCTCTTGCATCTTGCAACCTCAGCCTATCTGCGCCAAAGCGAGGGTTCATGAATGCGGTGAGAGTTACTTTCTCTCTCTCACTTAATTTATTCTCTCTAGCCTTCTCGATCAAGCCCATTTGTAAGTCATGCCCTATTAACGGTTCAGCGTCACATAACTCGATTTTCGTCCCCTCCTTTAAGCCTTCGTGTACATCATCTGCGCTCACAATGATTCCATCATCGTCTTTAAAAACGACGCGTCCGAGGTATTTGATTTCCCCGCCTTTATAATAGCCAACTTTCATCCCTTCCTCAAACTCATGATGCTTGCACCCTATAGTAATGACACCACTTTTATCAATGTCCTCGACGATTCCCCCCACCTTTTTACTAATCCTTTCACTCAGCTCATGCCGCCTTTCGAGCCATAGCAGCTCTAAAATTCCAGGAAACAGGTTTCCACAGTGTGGGCACTTCAAAGATATTCTCAGGGTTCCGTTACAATCCGCACACCTTAAGTCTAATCTAAGTCTGAAGCCGCAGCTTTCACATCTTAATCCTCTAATAGGCTCGTGGCAACGTGGACATATTAGACGGCGAGGACCGCAACGCTCACATTCTAAGGTGAGTTCACCACAATTATCACAAAGCACAAGCAGCAAAGACGGATTCTTCTGCACTTCAATAATGTCTTTTATTTCCTCTTTGTATTTTACCCATAATTCCTTCACGGCGCTCGCAGCATCCTGAAATTCAGAATGCTCAAAATCTTCTAGGAGTCTCTCAGCTTCAAGCTCTTTTCCTTCGTCGATATAATCGAGGAAGAGGTGTAAAAGCATCGCTTTAACGCCATCATTCCCGAAACTACTTTGAAAAGCCGCAGCAGCACGCAGCGGGTCCTTTTTAACCCAGTCATGCTCCTTCTTAAAACCCTCTGGAATATCAAACTCCCGCATGTCTGGGAAATCTATAATCTCATCAATCCTACGACTAATGTCGTCATCTATTCCAAGCACTCCCGCCCATATTCTATGCACCCACCACCTTGGCATCAGGGTGGTTATTAGAAATTTTCAGCAATAAATAAATGTGGATGAAGCTGACCTCCTCCCGCACTGAATCCTATCGGGGAGGTTTGTGCATATCCCTCTGCCTCACTCCCTATCGGGTACGCCCGGGGTGGGTTAGTACGCCCGTTAAACCTGCCTCTCCCATCGACGGGGACACGGGCTAGCTCCACTTCCTTGCTTAGCTGACTCATCAGGATCAGAGCGGGACCTCATAAAACTAATAAAGCATTTGGTCTCCTTTATGGCATGAGTGGTCTCCTCTCGCTTACGCAGGGGCTTCCAGGGTGGAGGCTCCGCAAGGCGGAGAGTTGGCGTCACCAGGAGCCTTCACGCTTCGACTCATCACCCTCCAGTGCCACGTCCCGCGTCCCTCTCCTCTCTTAAGAATATCGTTGCTGCTAATTCCCGCCTTTTCAATGGGATACAGCAGAGGAGGTGGGTGGGAGAATGTTTATGTAATGTCATGCATATTTGAGGGTAGATGTGGGGCGGGGCCCGCCCCGAACGCCTGTGGACACTGATGCCTCTGCCCCGGAGGCTGAGAGAGCTACGGGGCAAGCACGGTGGACGAGGCAGGAACCTCCCCTCGCTGGAGGCCCCCAGTGAGGGGAGGAGGTCACATACTACCCACCCACCTCCCCTGCGTATCCCTCCTTTCGGAAGGGGTCTTGCAGGCAGCGGGAAAAAGTATCCTTAAGCGAGGTTTGCTAACTCCTGTCTTTTTCAAAGCCGCAGGGAAGGTAGACAGGAAAGATTGAAAGATTTTATATAGGGGGTTTGCCATTTGTTGACATAGAAGCCCTCGACATCTGAGCCTCTGCCGAAGACTGAAAGAGCTGACGGGCAGGCTCGATGGATGAGCTGGAAACCGGTGGGCCTCGCCGGACGCCCGGTGAGGGGATGAGGTAAATACTTCCTGACACCAACAAAACAGTACTGTCCCCAGAGGATTTTGTTGGAGTGGTGAGATGTACCTGCGGATAAGAGCTGTAGATGTCGTGAGGATACCGCCGGAGCGGCTCGCCGACGACTTGGAGGAGACGATAAAGGAGATGCTGTGCGAAAAGCTGGAGGGGCGAGTTGACAAAAAGATAGGGATTTTCGTTGCGATTCTCGATGTCATAGAGATCGGCGAAGGGAGAATCCTCGTGGGTGATCCCGGTGTCTACTACGAAACGGTCTTCGATGCTCTTGTATTCAGGCCGGTGCTGCAGGAAATCGTAGAGGGCGAGGTTGTAGAGATCGTAGAGTTCGGCGCCTTCGTGAACATCGGGCCGCTCGACGGGCTAGTTCACATCAGCCAGATCACTGACGAATACATAAACTATGATGAGAAGAACATGATGCTCGTCACTAAAGAGACGGGGCGGGTGCTGAGAGAGGGCGACAAGGTGCGGGCGAGGATTGTAGCGGTCTCACTAAACGAGCGGAATCCGGCGGAGAGTAAGATAGGGCTGACGATGCGGCAGCCTGCACTCGGAAAGCTTGAATGGATTGAGGAGGAGCGGGAAAAGGAGCTTAAGCGGTTGGCAGGCGTTGTCGGCGAGGAGGGGGCAACGGGAGGTGGTGAGAGCCGCTGAGAGGGTTTGAGCTTCACTCAGACAAGGGAGCAAGGAGTGGGAGTATGGAGCTTGCGTGTCGTGATTGTCGACGGATAATAACAAAAAACGTGTGCGAGTGCGGCTCTGACTCTCTGAGCAAGGATTGGAGCGGATATATCATAATACTTGATGCTAAGAACTCCGAAATTGCGAAAAAGCTGGGGATAAGCAAAGAGGGGAAGTATGCGTTGAAGGTACGTTGAGGTGGT
>JAPHEE010000004.1:9655-55461 GCA_029259545.1 Candidatus Alkanophaga volatiphilum | reverse complement strand
GTCGATGATAATGGTAGGGGAATTCCTGTAGATATTCACGAGAAATACGGCGTCTCCGCCCTCGAACTCGTGCTGACGAAACTACACGCCGGCGGGAAGTTCGACAGCAAGATATATAAGGTGGCGGGTGGGCTCCACGGCGTCGGCATCTCTGTCGTCAATGCCCTTTCTGAATGGCTTGAAGTTGAGGTCCGCAGGGACGGACGGTGCTACTTCCAAAGATACGAACGCGGCAAGCCCGTCTGCAAGCTTGTGTCCGAGACGCTTCCAATTCCGACAGAGACGGGAACAAAGATCAGGTTTAAGCCGGATGCCGAGATTTTTCAGTCCACAGACTTTGATTTCGGCACGATAGCTTCGAGGCTCAGGGAGCTTGCCTTCCTGAACAGGGGCGTAACCCTCCAGATATTTGAGGAGAAGAGCGGCAGGGGGGAGACGTTCAGGTATGACGGGGGCATCGTTGCGTTCTTGGAGTTCTTGAATGAGGGGAAGACGCCCTTACACAAACCAATATACTTCAGAAAGGAGAAAGACGAGGTCATCGTGGAAGTGGGCATTCAATACACGACTGCTTACGAGGAGAACATACTCACATTCGCAAATAATATAAGGACTGAAGGGGGCACGCACCTCATCGGCTTCAAGTCTGCGCTCACGAGAATTATAAACGATTACGGAAAGAAAAGCGGAATGCTAAAGCGGTTGACGCTCAGCGGCGACGACGTTCGTGAGGGATTGACAGCAGTCGTGAGCGTGCTCCTCAGAGAGCCGCAGTTCGAAGGACAGACGAAAACGAGGCTGGGCAACAGCGAGGTCAAGGGCATCGTCGAGTCGATAGTCTGGGAAAACCTCTCTGAGTTTTTCGAGGAGCATCCTGAAGACGCCGCTCGCATTATAGAAAAGGCAATAAAGGCGGCTCGCGCGAGAGAGGCGGCACGCCGCGCTAGAGAGCTTGTCAGAGGGCGTGAGGCGTCCTTGGACTTACTGCCAGGGAAGCTTGCGGACTGCATCGAGAGGGGAGAGCGGGCGGAGCTCTTCATCGTGGAAGGCGAATCCGCAGGCGGCTCTGCAAAACAAGCACGGGACAAAAACTTCCAGGCGATATTGCCTATTCGAGGCAAGATTCTGAACGTGGAGAAGGCGAGGCTTGACAAAATTTTGAAAAATGCGGAGATAAGGGCATTGATCACCGCGCTCGGCACCGGTATAAAGAACGAGTTCTCAAAGGAGAAACTGCGCTACAATAAGGTCATAATAATGAGTGACGCCGACGTCGACGGCGCACACATCCGAACGCTGCTCCTCACGTTCTTCTACCGCTACATGCCCGACTTGGTTAAAGACGGGCACGTTTACATTGCGATGCCGCCGCTCTACGCCGTGAGGAAGGGTAACAAGACGCTGTATGCATATTCCGAGGAGGAATATCAGCGGATACTGGAAGCGCTCGGGGATGGTGGCGGCGTGCGGGTGCAGCGCTACAAAGGTCTTGGCGAGATGAACCCCGAGCAGCTTTGGGAGACGACGATGAATCCCGAGACGAGATTCCTGAAGAGAGTAACGCTACGGGACGCCGAGGAGGCGGACATGATATTTTCAGTGCTCATGGGCGAGGACGTGGAGCCTCGTAGGAAGTTCATTCAGGAACATGCGAAGGAAGTAAGAAACTTAGATATATAGCGAGGAACACAAACAGGGATGAGTATGAGCGACGAGAGCAAGTGCGGGGGTAAGAAGAAATACATCCCGCCGAGGATTTATGAGAGGGAACGGTTCGAAAAGATGATGGAAAAGAGCGACCTTGACATAGGCATGTTGTAGGAGGTGCGTGAGATGGAAGAGAAGGAGAAGTCAAAGTGTCAGGGGAAAAAAGAATATGTGACGCCGCAAATAAAGGAATTCATGCACATGGGTGACATATTGAAAGGCGCAAAGGGCTTGTAAGCGGCATGTGACCCTAGTGTGATTTTATGCAGTTTTCTGAAGACGAGCTTTTAAAGCGTGCGGAGCTGCCGAAGCAATTAGCGAGGTATTACCATAGGTTTTACAAGGGCAAGATAGAAATTTCGTTGAAAGTGCCAATTCGCAACTACGACGACTTTGCGATCTGGTATACGCCTGGCGTCGCAGAGCCTTGTTTGGAGATCAGGGACGACGAGGATGCGGCTTTCGAGTACACGAATCGGGGGAACACCGTCGCCGTCGTCACCGACGGCACGAGGGTCCTGGGGCTCGGGGACGTCGGCGCGGCGGCGGGGCTTCCGGTCATGGAGGGCAAGGCGCTGCTCTTCAAGTACTTGGGGGGGGTGGACGCCGTCCCGATATGCTTGGGCACGAGGAACGCCGCCGACATCATCTCTGCGGTCCGCTGGATCTCGCCGACGTTCGGCGGCATCAACCTCGAAGACATCGAAACGCCGAAGTGCTTCGAGATTCTGGAGACGCTCAGGAAGACGCTTGAGATCCCGGTATGGCACGACGACCAGCAGGGGACCGCCCTCGTGACGCTCGCCGCCCTCATAAACGCATTGAAGGTCGTCGGCAAGAACTTGAGGGATGTCAAGATTGCGATCATCGGGGCGGGCGCCGCCGGCATCTCCTGCTTCAAATACATAGTAAAGGCGGGCGCTCGTCCCAGGAACATCGTAATGTGCGACAGCAAGGGCATCCTGCACCCAGACCGTGATGACCTGAGCGGCGAGAAGCGTAAGGTGGCGGAGCTGACGAGTCCTGAAAAGAGGGGCGGCATCCCCGAAGCGCTGGAAGGGGCGGACGTCTGCATCTCGATGTCACGTCCGGGTCCGGGCGTCATAAAGAAGGAGTGGCTCCGCCGCATGAACGACGACGCCATCTCCTTCAACTGCGCAAACCCCGTCCCCGAAATCTGGCCGTGGGAGGCGAAGGAGGCGGGCGTCAGAATAGTCGGAACCGGACGGTCGGACTTCGAAAACCAGATAAACAACGCGCTCGGCTTCCCTGCGGTTTTTAGAGGCGCCCTAGACGTCGCCGCCCGCAAGATAACGGACGAGATGTGTTTAGCAGCCGCCCACGCCATTGCGGAGTTTGCGGAGGAGCGGGGCTTGAGCGAGTCTTACATCATCCCGAGGCTGGAGGAGACGGAGGTCTTCGTAAGGGAGGCGGTCGCCGTGGGCTTGGAAGCAATAAGGCAGGGCGTCGCCCGGCGGAAGCTCAGCAGGCGAGAGCTTGAGGAGGCGGCGGCTGCGAAGATAAAAAGGGCGCAGGAGGTCTTGAAGCTGCTGATGCGGGAAGGGCTCGTGAAACCGCCCTGACGCCGCCACGCAATCAGTCCGCTGCGAGCCTCTCAAGCTCGCCTGCTATGCTCCTGAGCCTTTCAGCCAGCTCCTTGGTCTCCGACGCGAGCCTCTGGAGCGCCGGCGGCGCGATCGCCGTGAAAAGCTCACGGAGCGCCCTCCTGATGAACTCCCGCATCTCATCAAGGTCACGATCGCCAAGCTCGATCACGAAGAAGCCGTCCGCCTTGAGTTGTGGCACCTCCTTGAGATTCTGCGTCCGCCCGAACTCCTCGTCTATCACCCGACGATCCACCGCCTTATTCCACCAGTCCTTGCAGGAGACGTAAACCGAAAGCCGTCCGCCAGTCACGCCCTTCCACGCCCAGACATCGCACTCCACCGGCGATCCCACTCTTGAAGGGCGAACCTCGTTGGTTTTCGCCTCGAACCCCAACTCCCTCAAGGCTTCGGCGACCGTGCGCTCAAGCGCCCTCCCCGGCTGCATCGCCGGCTCCGACGGCGACGGCGGCTCTTCGACCGCAATGCTCATCAGCGCAAGTTTTCCGAGCTCGTTCAGCCTGTTGGCGGTGACGAAGGGCGTCGCTCCCAAAGCTGCAAGCTCGCCGACCTCGGCATCGCTCAGCGAACGACTCTCAGCCGCCCTCAGGAGTTCGAGGACGCGCCTCACACGCTCTGCGTCGTGCCGCCGCACAAATTCGGAAAAGCAGAGCCACAAAGCTCGTTTCAAGCCGAGCTGCTCGACCACGCTCCTCCAAATCGTTTCGTAGCTTGCGAAGTCGGATTTGGACAAACTCCGATCGAATTTCAACCCCTTTTGCGTCAGGTAGTCGATAATTCCCTTGAGATCCTTTGCGGGGAGGAGCCAGAGTATGAGGTGCAAGTTCTTCATCGATTCCGCAAACTCCAAGGCGTGGTCGGCGACTCCGATCCTCACCTGCATGCCGCCCACCCCGCCGGCTACCCTTTCTTCTCGCCGTAATACACGTTGAGCCAGTATTTGACCTTGCCGACGATTTCTTCGAGCTTTTCGGTCGGGCACGTTTGTCCTCGGATGACGCCGGTGACGATATCGACGAGCTCGCCTTTCGTCTCTGCGTTTTCGTTGGGGAAGCCCCGGACGCGGACGCCCGCCTCTGCGAAGCGTTCGAGCGTCACGGGCGCCTGGCAGACGACGATTGCGGGGCGTTCGACGTGCTTTATGAACAGTTTGACCTTGTAGATGAAGTGCGCAGGGATATTGCCGGAGTGTATGAGGACGAGCTTATGCATGTTCATCTGGACGATCTCTCTGGGGTTGATGCCACAGGTGCTCATCCTGCCGTGCATGTGCTTTTCGATGAGCTCTGAAGGGAGTCCTGTGCCGGCTTCGAGGACGAGGACGCTTGCGTTTATTCCCGCCTCTCTAAGCCCGTAGGTGATTTCGCAGACGGGCTTTGTGATGTGACGGGGCTGCGGTCCCATTGAGAGTATGATGACGTCCCGCTCCGCCGCCTCGGAAAGCGTGCCCTTCGCCGCAAGCCCGCCGCCGAGCCCGAAACCAGGTACTTCTCTACAATCGACGACGAACGTCTTCCGTCCTATTGTTTGCATCTTGTCATTTTGGACATCTTCACGTAAATAACCGATGTTACTATTCGTATCTAACGGCCTCGACGGGACTCATCTTGGACGCTTTTCTCGCGGGATACAGTCCTGAAAGAATGCCAACGAGCAGGGCTACACCTATGCCGCCCATTATGATCCTTATCTTTATGACCGCAGGTATTTCGATGCCAAAATATGCGCCGGCGCCGACACTTATGACTTTCGCGCCGAGGGCGCCGATAGCGCTGCCGAGAACGCCACCGATCAGGCTGACGACGCAGGACTCCAAGAGGAAAAGCAGAAGGACAGCAGCATCCGTGGCACCGACTGCTTTCATCACTCCTATTTCATGAGTCCTTTCCATCACCGACATCAACATGGTGTTCATTATGCCCATGGAGGCGACGAGGAGGGCTATAGAAGCGATGCCCACGAGCACAGCTTGTAACATTTTGAAAACATCTTCTAACTGTTCTATGAGGCTGCCCATGGTGATGGCTTGCGTGAAGTCTTCGAGTTTATGGTTTTCATCTATCCGCTCAGCTATTTCCTCGGCGATGTCTTCAGCCTTGCTTATGTCGTACACTCGCACGAACATTGAGGATATCTCATCGGTCCCAAGCAGCTCCTTTGCATCTTGGAAAGTGATGAAAATCTGTGTATCTATTTCCGATCTGCACCCTGCTTATCATGCCAGCGACTCTGAAACGGCTGCCGCCTATCTTAATACGATCATTCACCTCGAGCTTCTCATCAAAATACTCATTAGCAACGAGATGCCCGACGACGCACACGCCGCGGTCATCCTCCCTCAGCCCCCGCCCCTCTTCTATGCGAACTATTTCCCCAAACACTTCTCTTGTGTCTTTGGAGTTCAGTCCAACTATTTCCACCACCAGCCTCTCGTCTCTAAACTCCACGCTTTTTATTCCGTTAACGAATGCGACGACATCTTTGACCCCCTCTATCCTTTCAACATCTCTGACATCTCGCTCTGTGAAGCCGCCGAGGGCAACATAGCCATGCCCGGCTTCCAAGGGCTACCATGATAAGGTCCGCCATCTCACTCAGCTCGCCGGTCACGGCTGCTTCCATGCCGTAGCCGATGGCTAACAGGGCGACGATGGCAGCGATGCCCACCGCTATGCCTAAAATCGTGAGGATCGATCGTGCTTTCCGCTCTTTCATGTTTCGACATGCCAGGAACAGGAACTCTGAGAAACTTGACAGCATCTCAGTACTTCTTACAAAATGTCAGTGAGAAAGCTTACGGTTTAACCGTAGATGAATCCGATAAATTCAAATTCTCGTTCGTCTATATTCTCTTCGACGAGGCTGGCTAAGGCTCCGGCAGGCTGCGGCGACCCGCTCGCCGTCGTGAGGCTCCGAGCGGTGCTCTAGGGCGGAGCGGAGAGGCTTAAAGAAGCCCCCGCCTTCGGTCGTGGAGCGGCTCACTTCCTACCCCACATAAGAATGGTGGCAGGCTTAATAAGATTGAAGGCGCTCTCGCAGCGGAAGTGTGCAACTTCTAAAACGAATATTGCGCAGCAAGGAGCTGGACGTAAGAAGTTGGGTCCAAGTGGTTCTCAGTCACGTGAGTTCCTTCATCACATCTCTAGCAGCTTTCACATCCTCATAAGCCCGCCCTAGGAATGTCTCACCCCAGAAGAAGTTACAGCTAGTTTCTGCCCGTAATATAAGTGTTTCTAATCGTTCCAGAAGCTCCTTACTCAAATTCTTGAGTCTTCCCTGCTTTTTAAGTTTATGAAATTCTCTGCTCACGCTCCAAACCTCCTCTAAAGCTTTCCTTTGCGCCTCGGTACCAGCCCATTGCGAGAAATCCACGCCACTCCTGCCTTCGACGTTCCAAGCTCCGGTTTCCACAAAAACCTCCGTTTCAGGGCAATTTTCCTTTAGAAATTCTGTTATAGAGATTGGTATTATTTCAGAGATGCCCTCTCGCACTTTTTCCATATAAGGGGCAAAGAAGCGGCCCCAGAAGTTTGAAGGTTCGTGCAAATTACGGAACCAGCCACCATTTTCACCATCCGACCATGTGGTGATGAGGAAGTCCTCATTTCTGAGACTGCGTTTTTCAACATTCCTGCCGTTCCCATTGTCGTCGCCTCTCAGCCACGGCGCTCACGCCGCTCGATCTCCCTAGCTTGCTTATGACTTCGTTTTCGAACCACGTGGGGTCAAGCCCGCTCTGCTGTGCGTTGCTGAGGTCCCTGTCTCGGGGTATGATCGTAATTTCACAGCCTTCGTAGCTTGCGATGTGCGGTTTGTAGAGCAGCTCTGCCATGCTCACCTCTTCGAGCGGCACAACATGAAAACCGTCCACAATGGTATATTTGAAGCCGGTCTCGCGTAACGTCGAATTAGCTCCATACAAAAGCCCATTTCGGGCGGCCAGAAACCTTTTACGTCTCTGAAGCCGAGTTTCCTCGCAAGACGCCGCCACCGCAGTATCTGCGGCTTCCAATCGTCCTTTGGGATCAACGGGAAGACAGGATGATAGTAGCCAGAGCCCAAGAACTCTATGCGTCTGGCGTCTACATATTCGCGCATGAACCCCAGATCGATGCCAATATCGGAGAATTTCTTTACAATATCCTCATTGGTGAGCTGCTCAAGAAGAGTTCCTGAGAAGTCCAGATGTAGGTTCGCAACGTCTTCGTAACGCTTCACGTACTTCAAAGGGCGTTCGTAGCACAGAGCTATCTGACGTGCTTCCCATTCATCGGTTTCTAGAAGAAGTACCAGATTCTGTGGCGGCTGGTGCATGTGCAAACCTAAGGCATGAAATATCATCATATTAAGTTGAAAGGGAGCAAGATAAACTTAGTGAAGGTCATAGGCATAGACCCTGGGACCGCAACGACGGGCTGGGGCGTCGTCTCGCTGGAGGGGCGGCGTCGTGGCCATAAGCTACGGTGCGTGGCGTGCGGCGCCGTCAGGACGAGCCCGAGAAAGAAGGCGGCGGAACGCCTTAAAAGAATATACGATGAGCTCTCCCTAATCATCGAGAGGACAAAGCCGCAAGAAATGGCATTAGAAAAACTGTTCTTCAACATAAACGTGAAAACAGCAGTCAGCGTCACGAGAGCGGCGGCGGCGTGCATGCTCGCTGCTGCCGCTCATGACATGCCTGTCTTCGAATATAATCCCTCGCATGTGAAATGGACGCTCGTGCGCTACGGGCGAGCTACGAAAATTGAGGTGGCGAATCGTGTTAAAGAACTGCTTCGTTTGGAAGAGACACCGAAGCCCGATGATGTCACAGACGCGCTGGCGGTTGCAATTTGCCACATTTTGTTAAGGACCAACTCTGACGGCGGCAGGAAAAGATAAAGAAATTAAGATAGCTTGAAGAAGCTCACGGCGCTCAAGACGTAGGCTGCAATCTGAACGACTGCTGCGATTGTTGCAATGATGACGACCGCGCCCAGCAGTGCGAGAGGCGGAGCCCCTACGAGCATCGCTTCGAGTATTTCCTGCGCCCGCGTCAAGAATGTCGTGAAAAGGACTATGGTAAGAGCGATTGCCAATACGAGGGCGGCGGCATGTGCGGCGCCCGCATATTTGAACATTGAGATCTGTAACTTTCTAGCGGCACGGAAATGAGCGGCAATATGCAGAGCTACTACCACGATGACCGCTATTGCTGATATCAGGAACATGATGAGACGCCCGAAGAAAATCTCTGGGGAAACGAACGGGGCGCCAAGGGGCGAAGGCGGCTTTAATAGCGGGTATACGACCGCAAACGCCAGCGCAACCACGATTATGGGGGCCAGTATCATAGCAATGCCGGTAGCCATGAGCAACGCATCTTTTTCACGGACGCCGAGGAGCAGCCACGCCACTGCAACCATCAGTAAGCCGATGAGCACTAGAGACCGCAAGAGGGGCGACGGTGCGTGTGGAGCTGCGGCGAAGGCGCCGACTAATGCGCAGACCGGCACGAGCAGATAACCTATACCACCGAGGTATTTTTCAACGCTCACGAAACTTTGGAAATCATCGAACACTTAAATACTTTGAGCCTAAACCACAAAGCATGGGCGTGCATCGTATTACGAGTCCTGCGGCTCGGGCTTACGCCGCAAGGGAGAAGGTCATAGGGAAGGGGATTACCGTGCTCGGGGAGGCTTCCGAGAAGGTCACGTCGCTCAGCAAAAAGCATCTGGAAGAATTGGGGGACGTCGCCGCCGAACTCGTCCCGCACTCGCCGGGTTATGCAGGGAAGATATTACAAATAGTGGCGAGGCTCTTTTGGGCGCTTGCAGGCGTCCCTGAAAAGGAAGCAGAAGTTGTAGACGTCGAGGCTCTCGACGAGAAACTTGATAAGCTCCATAAAATCATACAAGAGGCGTGATGTTCCGCCCGGTAATTAGGCTTGTAGAGCCTTACGACGCCGGGGTTTTTCCCGAGGATGTTACAAGAAAGTACGGTGTCCCCAAAGAAAAGGTAGTGAATGTAGCGTCGAATGAGCTTCCGTATCCGCCGCCGGAAGCCGTCGTGGCTGCCGTTAGCAAAGCGGCGGTCGCGGCGAACAGGTACCCGAAACCTGACTACCAAGAGCTTAAAGAGAGTATAGGTGAATACGTCGGCGTGCCTTCTGAGAACATTGCGGTGGGCTGCGGCGCCAGCGAGCTCATTGACGTCGTCTGCAAAGTCTTTTTGGAAGCTTTTGACAGGGTGGTCGTGCCCGTCCCGTCGTATTCGATGTACGTGTTTTTTGCGATGCTCAGAGATGCAAGCGTCGAGCTTCTAGAAACCGAGGGATGCAATTTTGAGTTGCGAGCCGAAGATATTATCAGGCGTGGCGAAGGTGCGAAGCTCCTGTTCCTGCCGTCGCCGAACAACCCGACGGGCTTTCAGATGAGGCGTTCCGAGATTCTGAGCGTGGCGGAGGCGTTGCCGTCCTCGATAATCGTCGTGGACGAGGCTTACGTGGAATTTGGCGACCTGAGGGAGAGCGTTGCGGAGGATGCTACCGGCTTGGATAATCTCGTGGTCTTGCGGTCTTTTTCCAAGTTTTTCGGGCTTGCGGGGCTGCGTGTCGGGTGTGCGGTCGCTTCGAAGGAGGTTGCGGCGACGCTCGAAAAGATAAGGTTGCCGTTCTGCATAAGCGGCGTCGCCGCTGCCGCCGCGAAGGCGGCGCTCGAAAATCTCGAATACTACCAAGAGATGAAAGAGAAGATAATCAAGGAGCGGGCATTTTTGGAGTCGAAGCTTAAGGAGCTAGGTCTTAAAGTATTTCCGTCCGCCGCCAACTTCCTGCTTGCGAGGCTGCCCGAAGGCGTCAGCGCAAAGACTCTTACAGAGGCGCTTTTGCGTGCCGGCGTCATCGTACGGGACGTGAGCGGCGTCCTTGGGCTCAGCCGAGAATGTTTGAGAGTGACCGTCGGCACGGCTGAAGAGAACCGGCGTATTTGTGAATGTATTAAAACGTCCTTAGAAGAGAATAGAAGGTAGGAGGCAAGAAGCATGATGAGGACAGGCGTCTTCTTCCATGAGATATTTGCGAAGCATTCATGGCCGGTGATGGGCAGCAAGTTCAAGAACTTCCCGCAGGCGATGGCGGCGGAACTCAAGCTGGAAGGCGTGCGACTTTACGTCCCTGAGAAGGTTTCGGAGGAGCTGTTGCTGAAGGTGCACACGCCACGGTTCGTGGAAGACGTGAAACGGGCGTGGTATTACGAGGGCGCTGCCCTCTCGGTCGGCGGCTGCGTGAAGGCTGCGGAGCTCGTTTACTTCGGCGAGCTGGACAATGCATTAGTGTTCGATGTCGCCGCCGGGCACCATGCGTCGCCAGACCACGCTTGGGGTGGCACCTACATTTCTTGCACGGGACCGGCGGTCGTGAACCTCAGAGAGCGGGCGGGGAGGCGGCTCCGCTTCGCGATTATTGATACGGACTCGCACCATGGCGACGGCACGCGAAACGTTTTCCTCGGCGACCGAGACGTGCTGCATGTCTGCTTCTGCAGCTCGTCAAAGATCGAGGATGAAAGCACGAAGATAGACGTGGATGTAGGCTGGAAGACGACCGACGAGGAGTATTTGCGGAAGGTGGAGAGGGAATTTGTACCAAGAGTCAAAGAGTTCAAGCCTGACCTCATCTTTCACATTCTAGGGCACGATACCTGCCAAGGCGATTACGGCGACCGCGGACTGACTAAGGATTTCTTCCCGAAGCTCGTTGCTCTCGTGAAAGCGTGTGCTCAGGAGGTTTGCGGCGGGAAGTACGTCGTGATCACGCACGGCGGCGCCCGTGCGGACATCGCCGAATACATATTCCCAAGGATTATCAGGGTGCTGCATGAAGACTCTTGACGCAGTAGAAGTTTTTCAATAAATTGGTGCTGCTGTCTGAACCTGTTAAATGATTTCATCCAGAGCTTTTTTCAGCTTCTTGTAGGTGTCCGCCAGCGCTTCCGGGATGACTTTGACGTCTGCGAGCACGGGCATGAAGTTCGTGTCGCCGCTCCAGCGGGGGACGACGTGCGTGTGGATGTGGTCTTCAACGCCGGCGCCCGCCGCCCTTCCCAAATTCAAGCCGATATTGAAGCCGTCGGGATTGAACGCCTGCTTCATCGCCCTCAACACCTTTCTCAGGAGGAGGAAGTGCTCGGTCGCCTCCTCGACGCTCAGGGCTTCGACCTCGCCGACGTGCCGGTAGGGCGCGATCATGAGGTGCCCCGGATTATAGGGGAAGGAGTTGAGGATGACGAAGTTGTGCTCGCCCCTCAGAAGAATAAGGTTTTCCTCATCTTTCCGCTCCTGCGGCTTCTCGCACAGGAAGCACCCCTCCGTCTTGTCCGCCGTGAGTATGTAAGTTATGCGCCAAGGCGCCCACAACCGCCTCATGCCTCTCCGTTCCTCGCATTCATATTTGTTGCTTGCGGTGCCGTGCCTCGCCACCGCCGCTCCAACGCAAGGCATTTCTCTCCCCACGTCGTATCAAAAAACATGAGGGTGAAGCTCGTCGTCGACGGCAAAGACGTGCCGCTAAACAGGTTCGTGCAAGAGATTCTAGGCAGGATGCTCGCCGGCGCCGTCTCTGCATTACACGGCGTCGACGCCGGATGGAAAAGCATCGAACTTTCCATATTTAGGGAATGAATTATGGGCAAGGTGAGAAGGGACGCAGAGCAGCGGAAGGATGTATTTTACAGGCTTGCAAAGAAATATGGCTACCGCTCGCGGGCGGCATTCAAGCTTTTGCAGATAAACGCCAAGTTCCGCGTCATTCAAAGGGGGGATGTCGTCATCGACCTCGGCGCCGCGCCCGGCGGCTGGCTGCAGGTCGCAAAGGAGCTCTCCGGCGGCGTCGTCATCGGCGTGGACCTGCAGCCCATCGCAAAGATAGAGGGCGTCGAGACGCTACGCTGCGACATCACGAGCGAGGACGCCCCTGAGAAAATCAAGGAGGTTTTGAGGAAGTTCTCGTGCGAGCGGGCGGACGTCGTGCTTTCAGACGCATCGCCGAACATCTCAGGCGTCTGGAGCTACGACCACTTCCGGTCTTACGAGCTTTGCGAGGCGGCGTTGAAAATAGCCACGACGCTCCTGAAAAGCGGCGGGAATTTCGTCACGAAAATATTTCAGGGCGAGTCCTTCAAGGACTTTTATGAGGAGGTTCGTCGCAAGTTCACGTTCGCAAAGGCGTACTCGCCGCAAGCATCAAGAAAACGCAGCGCCGAAATCTACATCGTCGGAAAGGGGTTCAAGCCTGAGTGATGACGATGGACGAGAAGACCTTGGTGAAGCTCATCCGCTCCCTGAACAAGCACTTGCCGGAGCGGAGAAAATCGCTAGCCACACTTTTGCAGGAGGATGCTCCGAGGGTTTACGGGCGTGATGGGTCCCCTCACAGGTTTAAAAAGGAAGAATTGCGGCTGCTCGCAAGCATCCTGCCAGAAGAGCTGCATGATAAGCTCTTTTTGCCCATATACATAGAGTTCGCACCGGATTACGGGCGGGGCGCCGCAAGGATCCACGGCAGGCTCGAATGCGAGGTCGTCAGCAAAATCCTTGGGAAAAACGTGGAGCAGACCGACGAGATGATAATTTACAGGCCTGAGGTCCGGGAATTAAGGAGGAAGCTGCCGACAACCACACAATACGCTTTCTTCTTTAGCCTTTGACAGCGGGCGGCGGTTTAGCAATGTGATGTCAATTGCCTTCGTTGGAGCTGCGGCTCCCAGCGGTGCCTTCCAGCTTAGTTATCCTTCAAACACGATTTTAAGCTCCTTACTCTTCAAAGCCCGTTTTTTCGAAATGAGTCCAAATTCGATTCTTGCTGCATTCATGATGCCGCACGGAACGAGGCACGACGGCGTGAGGTAATCACCTGCGACCTCTATGATGCGACTACTCGAGAAATGCGTCACGTCCTCCATTCTGATCTCATCTAAAGCCTCGTTGAACCGCCTTACGTGCTCGCAGCCGCTCTCGATTTTGATCTTCACGAAGCTGCTACTCTTCTCTGCTGTGATTATTGTCTTGTATCCGCACAACGGCATGTCTACAACGACCTTTGTTGCCATTGCTCCCACCTTCAACTGTCTCTGAGCCGCTCTCGCTTTTTGGAACATGCTGCAGCTCGCCCGACCGACAGCGTGCGTCTTGCTTGCCTCAGCACCTTCTCGACAACTTCCCTTGCAGGGACGACGTTTTTGTGCAATCCGAGTTTTCTCGGCTTTATACCCAAGGCGAGACCGACGAGCTGCGTGAAGTAAAGTATCGGCACTTTAAACTCCTTTCCAAGCGCCTCTTCGATATCTGGCTGCTTTGCATCGAGCATCAAATGACAAAGCGGGCACGCCACCGAAATTGCGTCAGCGCCCACCCTCTTTGCTTCTTCTAATATCTGCCCCGCCATCTTTAGCGGAACTTCCTCGGCGGTCATCAAAATCGGGCCGCCGCAGCATTTTGCCTTCGATGGGAACTTGGGGACGTCAGCGCCGAGCGCTGAGAGTAATCGATCCATACTTTCCGGATGATTGGGATCGTCGAAGCCGAAGTCCGACGGACGGACGGTCAGGCAGCCGTAGTATGGTACAACTCTCATGCTTAGTTCCCTTTTTACCCTCATTTTGATCTCATCAAGCAAGTCGTTAGCGAGCACGTCGAGGACATGCCGTACTTTTATCCTACGAGCGTAGTTCGTCCCTATTCGACGGCGCAATTCCTCGTCCCTTAATGCGTGGTCGGTCCTCGCTAAGTTGTAGAAGCAGGCGCTGCAGGGTACTACAAGGTCAAACCCTGCCCTCTCAGCGAGCGCCAAGTTCCTTGCATTCAAAGCGTATGCCAAGAGAGGTATACCAACCTCTAGAGCGCCACAACAATTCCAATCTTCTATTTCGATAAGCTCGACGCCTAACGCCGAGAATACAGCACGCACTGACATGTCATACTCTTTTGCAGAGGTGTGCAACGTGCATCCCGGATAATAAGAGTACTTCTTCATTTATATCCTCCTATCTCGCCTCTATCGCCGCCAAACTTCCTGAAAATATCTCTGATTTCCTCTATGTGCTTTATCTTCTTGGGACGTAATGCCACCTTGCCCTTCTTTAAAAGACGAATGCCTAACCCCTTAAATGAAAGAAGCAACTTGAAACCTAGACCTGAACGCTTAGCGAACATTCTGATGAGCCCTGCTTCGTATTGCCTACCGTATTTCGCTATCATTTCAAGGAAGCATTCATCAAACACAGGCTTCGTGCTTCCAACCTTTAAGCGTCCTGCTTTTATTTCCTCAGTGGCGAGCCGCCGCAATGCCAGTATGACCTCTGAAAAACGGACGTCCTGCGGGCAATGTTCGTAGCAGTTCTGGCAAGAAGTGCAGAGCCACAATCCTTCCTCCTTCAGCACATCTCGCAAACCAAGAAGACACTTCTCCACCACAAGCCTTGGATTCCAGTCCACGAACTCGGAAATGGGACAGTTGACGGTGCACGTCGAGCACTGGAAGCAACGGAGTAACCGCTCCGCCCCCAACTCACTGACTATCTTTTCCCTAAACGCATGGTCCACATACAACGTCATTTCTTTCATTTTAGTACCTCAATTTCCGCCCTTTCTGGGTGCGTTGTGAAGTGTGTCTCACATGGGGGTCTAAAGCCTAGAGCGCACGGACAAGTCCTTGATAACGGTGCTTAGCAGGTACTTCCCGTTTTTATGTTCTTTTAAGTCATATTTAAAATGTGCTCAAATTGCTCGATGAGTTGAGCATCATCTAGATCAATGCACCTGATGAAAATCAAAGCGTGTTTATGATGCAACTCAGAGGAACCTTAGCAAAACCGTCACAGCTTTTTCTTCAGCTCCTTTATTGCCGCCTTCAGGGTATTCACAGCAAGCACTGGACAGTGCAAATGTTCCTCAGGCAGTCCGCCTAGGACATCTAAAATGTCCTTCTCGCTTATCTTTGACGCTTCTTCAACCGTCCTTCCTTTGACCAGTTCCGTGATTACGCTTCCGCATGCTATCGTAGGGCCGCAGCCGTCGGTCATAAACTTGCAATCCACGATCACGTCGCCGTCGAGCTTGAGATGGATTTGCATGGTGTCGCCGCAGGGTCCGGTTATCCTCGCCGCACCGTCGGGATTATCTATTTCGCCGACGTTTTTGGGGTTGTATGCCTCTTCTATCGTCTTCTCTGTGAATATCTGCCTCGCGTCCTCCATGATCGCCTCTTCAAGCTCCTTTACGAGGTCGTCAAACTTGTCAAGCCTCCTCGATTTCGCTGACATGACACCTCCCATTATATTAGTTCCGTTATGTATTTTACATCCTTTTCCATTTCCATCCCTTTCTTCCTTGCAGCATATTTGAGGTTGAAAACGCAGAAGGGGCACGACGTGACGAGGGTTTTCGACGGCGCCGCCCGCAGCACCGCCGCCGCCACTTCCATTGAAAGCTCCCTGTAAAGCGACCTTATCCCGGCGCCGGCGCCGCAGCACATGCCATTTTCCCTGTTTTCGCTCATCTCCTTTACCTTCACCCCGCATCTCTCCAGTATCCTCCGGGGCGCCTCATACAATCCCTCCTTCCTGCCCAAGCGGCAGGGGTCGTGGTACGTCACCTCCATCTCCTTTTTCCCCAGCTTCATCCTTCCTGCCCTGATCGCCTCGTCCAAAACTTCAATAACATGACGCACCTCGATTTCGAACGTTTTGCCGAGTATCTTCGGATAATACCTTTTAAAGCAGCGATAGCACCCCGCACACGGTGTAATTATTTTTTCTATGCCCAATTTTTCGAAGCGTGCGGCATTTTGCCTAAATACCTTCTCCGCCAAGTTTCGCATCCCGGCGTCGTAAAGGTAGACCCCGCAACAACCTTCATCCCGCAGTATCATGAAATCTATACCCGCACGCCTCAGAGCGATGTAAGAAGATTTAGCGCTCTCCCTAACTAGGTAAGAAGGGAGACAACCTACGTAAAGCAAAGTACTGCTCTCTTTTTCCTCAAACTCTTCTGGAAGCCACTCCAGCCTTTTTGCAGGATCGCTGCCAACGGAGTTCCCAAGCTCTAAGATCCAATTTACTATGCGTTTATGCCCCTCCAGAGGGGCGACACCTCGCCTTACGAGTTCCGTCCGCGCCGCTTCCACGATGCTCGTGACGTGCACGCCGCTCGGACACGCCATTTCGCACCGTCCACACTCTGGGCAATTGTAAATGCTCTCTACGATCTCCGGGGATATCTCCTCCCCCTCTAGTACACTTCTTGCCGCATCTATGCGGGCAAGTGGCGAGAACGCCTCCTTACCAGTTGCCTTGTAAATGGGGCACACGTCCACGCAAATCTCGCATCTCGTGCAGTTTTTTATCTCCTCCATCGTTTCACCCTTAATCTCTGTTCTAGCAAGCTCGGCGCTCAAAAGTCGAAATCTCCCTTGCTCAGAGATTCTGAAGCCTCGTCAAGTAACTTCCTGAATAGATCCGCAGGCTTCACGCCGAACGTCGCTGCATGACGAGCGACTTCTTGTCCAAATTTAGCCATACACTGCCCACCGCTCATCTGGCAATAAAGAGAGAGCTTAGCGTCCTCCTTCAGTCTTTCCAAAGCTTCCTTCTCGTGCTCTGTCAGAGGCTTGCCTCTCTCCCTTTCAAGCCATTCTTCTACCATGCCCATTCTTCACGCCCCCGAGTAACTTTTGTCTTCATAATCTTTCCGTTTTACGAAGTCATTTCAAGCAGCGTAAGCGCAAGGCATGATAGAGAGATTCCAACCCAAACCGAGGAGTAAGTGAACTACCCCGCCCTGACGGACGGGGCTTCGTGAGGAGTTTGGTGGAAGTTTACCACCCTTATCCTCACGGGCGGGTTCACACCGCCACTACCCCCTATCCTTACGGATTTGGGGGCTACCTTATTCAGAATGTTCAAAGCACCATTAACGTCAGCATTCATAACATTACCACATTTTTTACAAACATACAAACCTCTATGTTTTCTGTTGTTTCTGTTTACATCTCCACAGATTGAACAGGTTTGGGATGAGTAGGCTTCATCGACTTCAATGTATTTTATGCCATAGTATTCACACTTTGCCTTTAGCTTCTGCTTGAACAAGCCGTAGGGGATGTATTGGAAGTTTTGATTGTTTATTTTACCCATATTCATGTTACGCTTGATTTCTTTAAGCTCTCCGATTACGATATTGCCTATCCTATTGACAAGACAGTATTTCACGACGTAGTTCACCGTTTGATTCATGAAGTTGTTTATCACGTTTTTACGCTTTCTCAACAACCAAGCCATCTTTTTGCCCATCTTTATCCATTGCTTGTCATACACCGATTGCAGTTTTGCTTTCTCCTTGTTCCACCAGCGGTTGAAAGACTTCAAACCCCTCCCCTCAATGATGAAGGGAGTCCCGCTGGTGGAAATGCATGTTGCAAAGTTGTCCAATCCTAAGTCTATTGCTAAGTAGTCGCTGTAGTCCAAATCCACTTTTTCTGGCTCAACTTCATAAACATACTCAATCTCGAACCACAGTCCCTTACACCTCGGTAGGATTCTCACCTCCTTTATA
This sequence comes from Candidatus Alkanophaga volatiphilum, assembly GCA_029259545.1. GTDB lineage: Archaea > Halobacteriota > Syntropharchaeia > Alkanophagales > B39-G2 > Alkanophaga > Alkanophaga volatiphilum. The sequence continues at coordinate 37,540 of JAPHEE010000004.1, read as the reverse complement.
CCAACGACAGTTGGGGGAAGCTTAAACTCTAAATACCTAACACCAAATTCCTTAGCGAAGTTTCTTCCAAGAGATAGTCTTATCCTGTCCCCATTGACCTTGAACATATCCTTCTGAAAGATGCAGACGAAGTATCCATCCTTAGGTAAGTACTTTGGTGGATGTGCTGGTCTGTTGTAGTTCCCCTTCTTTCTCTCGTTGAGAACATGGAAGAACGAACGCATGTTTCTATCAACGACTTTCATCGTTTGCTGTGCTACTTGTGAAGAGAGTAATTTATAGTTCTCGTTGTGCTTGACTAAGTGGTAAGCTTCCTCGTAGGGAAGATATCTCTCATTGTCGAAGTAGTACTGTTTCACCGTGTAGAGAGTAAAGTTGTATAGATTCTTGGAAAGTCGAGTTAGTATCCTGAGAATTTTATAAGTCTTCTTGTCGCATCTGATATGGTTTTTCTGAGTTTTGAACATATATTCTAACCTCTTTCAATTTTTGTTCAATTATTTGAATTTGTACATTGCTTAAGTAGAAAGGCGTACCTTTCAAAGCTTCCTTAATTGGTACGCCTTTAACAATCTCCGATGCAACAGAGCCGGCTAAAACCCTATCTTCATAATCAAAACACTGTTCTTCAAGCCATTCAAAAATCATATTTCTTATTGGATCTGTTTTAAAGTGTCTTTCATTTTGTTTGTACTTTGCTTTGATTGCTTGCTCCAATGTTAGCTTGCCATCCTTCCAAGCATAGAATGTGAAACAGGCATTGGGGGCGTCTCTACGATAGTATCCTTCACATCTTTCGTTTGGGCAATATTGGCAGAGCTCCGAAATCTTGACTATTCTTTCTCTGCCTTATCGTACGTAATTTTTGTTGGCTCTCTTACTCTCTCAAATCTCATCTGTTTATTTATTCATTACTTACTAATTTCCTGATAGCGTGAAGTATTTAAACTTTTCCCACCCACCTCCCCTGCATCCCCAGGGTCTTGCAAGCAACAGGCAGATAAAAGAGGACGACATCTGTTGTGGTGAATGAGATGAGGGTCACGAAGAACGTCTATTGGTTTCCGGAGCGAGGACTGCTCGATGCCAACACGTATCTCATAGATGACGAGCTGACGATACTAATAGATCCGGGGCTGCATAAGTACGTGAAGCGTCTTGTGAGGGACATGCGAGGCGACGGCTTCGAGCCGAGGGACGTGGACATAATCACGATAACGCACTTACATATCGATCATTACGGAGCGGTAAGTACTTTTAAAGAGCTTTCAGGAGCAAAGATCGCCATCCATCCAGTACAGAAGCAATACCTGCCGCTAGCAGGCGAGGTCTCCCGCTTTTTCGGCATCCAAACGCCCGAATTTGTCGAAGACTTCCACCTCGGCGAGCGACTGAGCTTGGGCAGCGTGACGCTCGAAATCATAAGAACGCCGGGGCACTCTCCGGACAGCATCTGCTTTTACTCCCCTGAACTCAAGATACTGGTAAGTGGCGATGTCATTTTCGACAGGAGTGTCGGGCGCACCGATCTCCCTGGCGGCAACGGCGAAGAGCTTAAAGCCTCCATAAACAAGCTCTCCACGCTTGACATCGAATATCTCCTACCCGGGCACATGAGCGTGGTCGAAGGCAAGAGAAATGTGGTAAACAATTTTGAGTTCGTCCGGAAGTATTATTTTGATTGGCTTTGAGGTGAGGACATGCAGCTCCTCCTGATACACGCAGACTTCATGGAATACGAAGCTAAGGAGCGGACGAAGGTTGCTGAGGACATTGAGGACGAGAGGAGGCGGGGACGTGTCGAGGAGGTTCTTGCGGTGCTCGTCGCCGTGGAGAGCGGGGATGACGCCGCCGTCGTCGAGCAGGCTGCTCGGGAAATTCTCGATGTTGCTCGCACGGTCCATGCGGAACGCATTCTCCTCTACCCATACGCTCATCTGAGCCCGAACTTGGCGCCGCCAAACGTCAGCATTGAGCTCCTGAAAGCGTTGGAAGAGCGGCTAAGAGGCGATTTCGAGGTACATAGGGCGCCGTTTGGCTGGTACAAGGCGTTCACACTCCGCTGCAAGGGGCACCCGCTCTCGGAACTTTCAAGGAGGATTACGGGGCGGCATGAGTCCGCCGCTCTAAAGGCGGAAGAGCGTGGCGAATCTCGCTTTTACATCATGGACTGCGACGGCACGCTACATGAGCCTAAAGACTTCGACTTCTCGGCACTCGAAAATCTGCGCAAATTCTATGAGTACGAAGCGGCACGCAGCCGCGTCGTTGACAGGATGCCGCCGCATGTCGAGCTGATGCGGCGTCTTGAAATCGCCGACTACGAACCTTCGTCGGACTCTGGGAACCTGCGGTTCTACCCGAAGGGCGCACTCATAAAGGAGCTTATAAAGAGCTACGTGTCACAAGCGCTTGAAAAGTACGGGGCGATGCGGGTCGAGACGCCGCTTATGTATTCTATGGATCACCCGACGCTGCGCAGCTATCTCGACAGGTTTCCAGCTCGCCAGTACTCGGTCGGCAAGCTTCCGGAGGAGAGCTTCAGCCTGTTTTTACGGTTTGCAGCGTGCTTCGGGCAGTTCATGATGGGCAAGGATATGGAAATTTCATATAAGCATCTTCCGTTGCGGATGTTCGAGATAGCATCGAGCTTTAGGCTGGAGAAGCGGGGGGAGCTAGTCGGGCTCCGCCGCCTCCGCAACTTCACGATGCCGGACATGCACACGCTCTGCCGAGACATGGAGCAGGCGGTCGAGGAGTTCCGCTCGCAGTTCCGGCTCTGCATGGACGTTCTCCAGGGTATAGGCTTCGACACGAGCGACTATGAAGTTGCAATCCGCTTCACTAAGGACTTCTACGATGCGCACAGGGACCTCATCGAGAGCCTCGTCTCGATGGTGAACAAGCCCGTTCTGGTGGAAATCTGGGAGAAGCGCTTCTTCTACTTCGTGCTGAAGTTCGAGTTCAACTTCATAGATGCGTTGAGCAAAGCTTCGGCGCTGAGCACCGTGCAGATAGACGTAGAGAATGCCAAACGCTATAACATCACATATGTGGACGCCGATGGCGAGAGGAAATTCCCGGTAATCCTGCACTGCTCGCCTAGCGGCGCGATAGAGCGTTGCATTTACGCCCTCCTTGAGAGAGCCTATATGAAAATGGAGAACGAGGGGCGATTACCGATGCTCCCGCTCTGGCTCTCGCCGACACAACTTCGCATTATACCCGTGGCGGACAGGCACGTCGGCTTCGCAGAGGGCATTTTGAAGAGCTTCGAGGGCGTCCGGGCGGACTTGGACGACAGGGACGAGACCGTCGCCCGGAAGATTCGGGACGCCGGCAGGGAGTGGATTCCGTTTGTCGCAGTAGTCGGCGACAAGGAGGTCGAGAATAACGTCCTCACGGTGACAGTCCGTGGAGAATCGAGCATGAAGAAGCAGAAGCGTATAGAAATAACAACGGAGGAGCTAAAAGAGCTGATAAAAAGGGAGGTGGAGGGTTTCCCGTTCCGAGGCTTGCCGTTGCCGCAGCGACTTTCAAAAAGACCAAAGTTCGTGGGCGCAAGTTGAGCAGAAGCGGCGAGCAGTCACTCCACTTTTATGGAGACTTGCCGCCGCACCTTTGGCAATGTTATTCTGAGGACGCCGTTCCTGAAGGTGGCGGACGCCTCGTCGGGGTTCACCTTTTCGGGGAGACGAATTTGCTTCCTGAAGCGGCTGAAGGTGATCCTTCGTTGGATGGAGCCCCAGCGCTCCCAAGAGACGGCGCTTCGCATCTCCGCCGTGACTTCAAGTATGTCTTCAGTCGCATAAACTTTTATATTATCTTTGCTGACGTAAGGCAGGTCTATCGTCACTATAATTTCGTTTTCTCGGTTCTCAATGTCGTAAAGGGGCTCTAGGCAACCATCATGCCTCCAAGTTCTTATATCCCACTCAAGCATGTCTCTCCCTCCTTTAATTTATTTAGGCTCCTATCTATACATAATTGGAAGATCTTGCTCCATGTTCTTTTGCATTTCTGCAAGTGACGTGCTCGTCTGCCTCATCAGATCCCTTGCCTTCAACTTTATCTCCTCCGCCTTCTCCAGAAGCTCTCCTAACTCTATCTCAAGCCCTATCAACCTTTCCAGCGTGCGCAGAGCGGCGGCTGCCGCTCCTGGATCAGGATAAACTGGGAAACATTGCGCAAGCAGCGAGACCGCAGGCACGCCCCGCTTCTGGCACTCCTTAAGCATCACGGCGTAGGTTCCAACGATGAAGCCCTCAAGCATCACCTCTATACCCTTTTCCTTCAGTCTCGCGATCGCATCCTTGGAGTTTCCGATGCCGACAACCTCCGGCTCCTCGATCTCAATCCGATTCGGCACCGGCAGCCCCGTGATGGAAACCATGAGCCCGACGCCTCTCTCTTTGAACCAGTCTGTTAGCGCCCTTGTCAAAGGATAAACGGCAGCAGGAGGGATTGCAACTTCAGATAGAATTGCAAGGACGCCCGTATCGCTCCCGTATATCCTAACAGGGTTCTTCAGCTCGCCATCGTGAACCACCATGAGCGGCGGGAAAAGTTCGGACTCTACGTAACCTATTTCTCTGAATTCAAGCTTATCTACCAGATAAGAGACTGCGATCGTACCGACCAGGCCTACGTCTGGCAATCCCTCTACGACCACCGGCTTTTCAAACTTTACCTCTTCTTCTTCTACAACTCTTACTTCTCCCATAAAACCCCCTAGAGTATTTTGGAGCACTCTCACTTTAAGGGTTAAGCAGGAATACACCTTAAGAATATTTCTTTGCGCATAACAAAAACTAGGTCGAAAACAAGGAAGGGGATACTTCTGGGGGTTTTAGCAAGTGAGCTGCTCTTAACAGCCAATTAAATTTGGTATATGGGTGGTTGACGAAGTAAGGCTGGAGGTAAGGACGGAATGTCGTTTTCTCGCTTATTCCCGCTGCATCTATTAGCTCGCCGGTGAAGAGGAAGACCATCCCGCTGTAGATGTTAGCGGCGTTAGGGACAGAAACTAATAGTATACCATCATTAACACCCGCTTCACTTCCCTTAATATGAAAACAGGGTCAAAAAGGTGTTCTAATATGTCAAGTGCTAAGACTGCATCAAAACTCTTATCCGGGAAGGGTGTGCCATCCAAGTTTGAGACAAATGCTTTAATACCTTTCTTCTTAGCCTCTTTTACTGCTGATTCTGATATGTCTAATCCAAATACCTCATTGTCACCCACCAAGACGAAGGATACATAACCATCACCCCAACCTACATCCAGTACTTTCTTCCCTCTACCTATGTGCTCCTTTATAAATGCCCTCTTGTCCTCCAGTTGCGGACCGTGTATTATACCCCCTCTCTTCCAGACTCCTTCTGCCTGCTCATCTCTCGGACGGTGCTCACGCACAATTAGGATTTATTGCAGTTCGAACAAGCCTTTTATCTGCGACGTAATCTCTGCATTTTCAAAGTGCCCCTGCTCAAGGGCGCCGGTGGGGCACGCCGCCACGCACGTGCCGCAGCCCTTGCACAACGCCTCGACGAGCCTCGCGCGACCGCCCTCGAGCGAGAGCGCCCCGTACGCGCACGCATCGACGCAAAGACCACAACCGACGCACTTCGAAGCATCTACCCTTGCGACGATGCCTTCAGTCTCAATACTTTCCTTGGACAATATCATGCATGCACGGGCGGCTGCCGCCGACGCCTGCGAAATGCACTCCTCGACGAGCTTCGGGAAGTGAGCAGTGCCGCAGAGGAAGATGCCGTCCGTTGCGAAGTCCACGGGTCGCAACTTCACGTGCGCCTCGAGGAAGAAGCCGTTGTTGTCCAACGGAACTTTTAACATCTCGGAAAGTTTCTCATTTGTCGCATGCGGCACGAGCGGCGTGCTCAGCACGAGAACATCGGGCTTGAGCTCGAAGTCTCGGCGGAGCAACGCATTATATCCCTTCAGGACGCCGCCTTCGAAGGTCGGCTCGCCCTCGCATCTTATGAAAACAACACCAAGCTCCTTCGCCCTCAGGTAGAGGCTCTCAAGCCTTCCATACGTCCTCACGTCCTTGTAAAGCACGTAGACCTTTGCGCCGAGCCGCCTCGCACGGATTGCGTTCTTCACGGCGACGACGCAGCAAATCCGCCCGCAGTACGGGCGCTCGTCGTTGCGAGCACCAACGCACTGTATCATCACGACCGTCTTGCCCCTAAGCTCAAGCCTCGCAGCCCCCGCCCCACGCTCGGCGTCAGCCAGGATTTTTTCAAACTCGAGCTGCGTCATTACCCGTTTGTCATCGCCGTAGCAGTAATAGCCATGCGCCTCGAGAGGCTCAGCGCCTGTTGCGATGATAATAGCTCCGACCTTCAGATCACGGCGCTCCTGCGGCTGCGAGCCGACACGCACGCCGACCTCGAAGTTCCCGACGAAGCCCCGCACGCTTTCGACCTCGGCGCCCTTTAGCACCTCTATACGCTCGTGCGCCTCCACCCTCCGCACCAGCTCGTCCAATACCGCAGAGGGCTTCGTGCCGTCGTGAAGCTCGGAAATCCGGCGGAGCATGCCTCCGAGCTCGCCTTCTCTCTCCACCAAGAAAACTTTGAAGCCCTGTTCTGCGATGTCGAGCGCTGCCGTCATCCCGGCGACGCCGCCGCCGATGACCAATGCGGAGGGCGTCACCGGAACCCTTCCCCGCTTCAACGGCTTCAGGAGTCTCGCCTTCGCCACCCCCATTCTTATCAGGTCCTTAGCCTTTTCGGTGGCTTCGGCGGGCGTCTTCGCATGCGTCCACGAACACTGCTCCCGGATGTTCACGAACTCGAAGAGGTACGGGTTCAAGCCGGCTTCCCTGAGCGTGTTCTGGAAGAGTGGCTCGTGCGTCCTCGGCGTGCATGCTGCCACTACAATCCTGTTTAAATTGTGCTCTTTTATTGCCTTCTTGATGAGTTCATTCGTTTCATGCGAGCACGTATAAACGCTCACGTTCGTAAATACCACATCTGGCAGCTTTTTGGCGTATTCTTCAAGCGCCTTTACATCCAAGACGCCAGCGATGTTCGTGCCGCAGTGGCAGATGAAGACGCCGACCCTCGGCGGCTCCTTCGAAACGTCGATCTCCGGCGGCAGCTCCCTCTCGGTGACGAGCGTGCCCCTCGCCGCACTGAGCAGCGCCGCAGCCCTCGCCGCCGCTGCCGACGCCTGGGCGACGCTCTCCGGTATGTCCTTCGGACCCGTGGCGAAGCCGCATGCGTAGACGCCCTCGGCGGAAGTTTCGACCGGCGAGAGCGGCGACGTGCGTATGAAGCCATCCTCGTCGGTTTCGATGCCGAGCTTCACGGGGCGGGGGAGCAGCGCCGTGCACAGCACCACCAGATCCACTTTCAGCCGCCGGAGCTCGCCTTTTGCCGTATCCTCGTACCAGATGATAATATTGCGGTCGGCGTCCTCTTCAAGCTCGCCGGGGCGTGCTCGTGTGAAGTTTATCCCGTAGTCGTCGGCGGCACGCCGCACGAACTCCTCGAAACCCTTCCCGAACGCCCGCAGGTCAACGTACAAAATGTGAACTTCGGCGTCAGGGTAATGTTCCTTCAGGAGGATCGCCTCCTTCACCGCAAACATGCAGCAGACCGCCGAGCAGTACCGTGCGTGCCTCACATCCCGAGAGCCGACGCACTGAATGAAAGCGACGCTCCTCGGCTCCTTCCCGTCGGAGGGTCTGACGAGGTGCCCTGCGAACGGTCCCGAGGCGCATATCATCCGCTCGAACTCCATGGCGGTCACGACGTTCGCATACCTACCGTAGCCGTACTCCGAGAGCGGCGAGGGGTCGAAAAGCTCGTAGCCCGTCGCCAAAATTACGGCGCCGACGTCCAGCTCCAAGATTTCGTCCTTCTGCGAAAAGTCGATGGCGTCCGCCTCGCACGCCGCCTCGCAGGCGGGCAGCGCCTCCCGCTCGTCAACGTCGAGCTTTACGCCTCTCAACTCCCAAAACCTCTTCAAGTAACGCCTCGTGACCTTGCCGCACACGCCCTTGCGGACGTAAAGGCAGGCGTTCGGGTCTACGGAGGCGACCATCGGCACCGCTTGTGCAAAGTAAAGGTAGATGGCAGAGCGCTTGCTCCGCCCCTCATCAAACTCGTTAGGGAGCTTAGAGCGCATCCTGCAGGCTTCGGCACAGCTCCCGCAGCCCCTACATTTGTCCTCAACGACGAAGCGTGCCCGCTTCCGCACCCTGAGCTTGAAGTTTCCGGGGACGCCCTCCAGCGAGAGCACCTCGCAGCCCGTCAGAATCTCGATGTTCGGGTGGCGTGCCGCCTCCACCATCTTCGGAGCTTCGATGCAGATCGAGCAGTCGAGTGTTGGGAACGTCTTGTCCAGCTGCGCCATGTGCCCGCCGATCGAAGGCTTCTCCTCCAACAGGTAAACCTTGAAACCCTGCTCTGCGAGGTCGAGCGCCGCCTGTATGCCAGCGATGCCGCCGCCGACGACTGCGACCGCCCCTATGACCCCACTGGTCATCCGGACACCCCGTGGCTTCGATTATCGGCGAGCCGACCCGACGAGGAGCGTGTAGCACGCCCCCCAACCCCCACGGCTCCCGGCGGAAGCCTCCTTGGCGGGTCGCCCCGACTAAGAAACATGGTCGCTCAACGATATTAAACCCGCCAGTTCGCATCGTTGTATCCTTTTGCCAGCTGATCATTTTCTCCGGCGGAATGGCTCCGTTGTACCATCGTACTGTCGTGCAGGGTCGCCCGTGAGCGGAAGGCATCGACATCAGACCCCGCCGGTCTCCCGCCTTCGCCGCTCTGCGAGCCGCAATCTTTGCTTTCGTCCCGCAACGACGTGCGAGCCGCCGCCCCCGCCTCCGAAAGTGCATTTCTCCGCCGCCCGATCGTCCATACCGGCGGCTCTCGTAGCGTTCTGCGCCGCCGTCCTCAACCCTCAATCCGAGCCGCGCAACGCCGCCGCCACGACCTCCGCAAAATCTTTGACCTCCACGTTTATTTCCTCCGGCTTCACAGGCAGATCCTTACGATTCTGCGTGCACCGGAAGTGCGTCTTGCACTTCGGGCACGCCGTCACGAGGATCGAAGCCTTGTCACGGGCTTCCCTGAGGCGGCGTATTCTGAGCTCCTCGGAGACGAAGTCGCAGCTCGCCCACGCACTCGTCCCGCAGCACTGCGCGCTCTCCTTCGAATCCTCGAACTCCACGAGCCGCACGCCCTTTATCCTCGAAAGCACACGACGAGGAGCGTCGTAGACGCCGAGGTGCCTGCCCAGCCTGCACGGATCGTGATATATGACCCTCAGCTCCGTAGTCTCCCGCCCCGCCGCTGCTTCCTCTGCCGCCGCTGCTGCCGTCGCCGAAGCTGCCCCTGCTGCCGCCGCCGCAACGCCCTCGAGCGAAAGCTCAACGCCTCTTTTCTCCAACTCCTCGCTCAAAAACTCGGAAATGTGCATCAGTTCGAAGTCCAAATCGCCCAGAAGCTCCGGATAATCCTTCTTGAACGTCCGGTAGCACTCCGCACACGAGAAGATCACCTTCCTGACGCCCGCCTCCTCCATGGCGGCGACGTTCCTCGCAGCAAGTCTCTGGAAAGCTTCGACATCGCCAGTCCACAGCAAGTCATGCCCACAGCAGAGCTCGCCCTCCAAGATCACGGGGCTTATCCCCAGTCTGTTCATAATATAGACGGCGCTCCTCGCAATCTCCACGCCGCCCGGCGACGCCTCGTCCAGAATCACGTCGAAAAACGGCAGGCACCCCACGAAATACATGAGCTCGCCACGCCTCGAAACTTTAAGCCCGTCGAAAATGTCAAACTTCCTCGGCGTAACGTCCTCGTAAGCCATGAGCCGCATCATGCTGTGAAGGACGCCGCCGTGCGCGCATGGACACCTGTTCTGAGCGGCGACGCTCGCCAGCTGCCGCATCTCCCTTATAAACCGCACGTAGTCAACACCCGCCGGACACCGCATCTCGCAAAGCCCGCACGTTAAACACTGCCAGATATTGACATCGGAGAGCGCCTCTTCGCTCAGCCCGAAAACCGCACGCTCGACGTTCGCTCTTGGTGAGTAGTCCTCTAAGAACCTTGATATTGGACATGACGCCGTGCACTTCCCGCACTCCACGCAGTAAAACGCTTTCGTCTCCTCAACTATCTTCTCGATTTCTGCCTTCACGTCCGTCTCCGCCGCCTCGCCGCCGCAGAAGACGCAGGTGACCGGCGGCATCCCCTTTAAATCATCAACGAACCGCCTCACAACCTCCGCAAACTTCCCACCCTCCGACGCAGAAATCTCCTCGAACCTCAGCCGCCCGTCTCCGAGCCCAAGTAATTCAAGAAGCCTCTGCAGCTTCTCGACCCTGCGTATTGCTTTCTCGTTCCCATTGATGTAATGGCATTCGCCGAGGTGGCAGCCAGCGACAAGCACTCCCTCAAAGCCGCTCTCGAACGCCCGCATGATCAAGCCCTCAGAAACGCGTCCTGTGCACATTACCCTTATAATTCTGACGTTCTCCGGGTATTTCAGACGGGACACGCCTGCGAGGTCGGCACCGGCGTAGGCGCACCAGTTGCAGCAAAATGCGAGAATCTCAGGCTCCTTTTCAGGCATCGCACCATTATCATCGTCCATCATCTTCCCACCTCCGCCGCTGCGGCAGCGGCTTCGGTCATCGCCGTCAGTTGTTCGTCTTTGAAGTGCAGCATGTTCATCGCCCCGGCGGGACACGCCGCCGCACAGGCGCCGCAGCCCTTGCAAAGTATCTCGCTCACGCTCGCAACCTTCGTCAGCAAGACACCAGCGGGCGTCTCCCTCTTACGTTCCACAAGCTCTACGGCGCCGAACTCGCAGCTCTCGACGCACGTGCCGCAGCCACGACACTTCTGCTCATCCACAAATGCGACCGCAGGCTCCGTCTCCACATAGTCCTTTGAGAGGAGCGCCGCAGCCTTCATCGCCGCCGCCGATGCGTGCGCCACCGTATCCGAAATGTCCTTGGGGGAGTGGCAGCAGCCCGCAAGGAACACGCCATCCACCACGGTCTCCACAGGTCTCAACTTCGGGTGCGCCTCAAGGAGGAAGCGGTTTCTGCCGGCGGGTATCTTCAAAAGCTCCATCACCCTCTCGCTCCCACGGCTCGGCACGAGCCCCGTCGCCAAAACCACAAGGTCCGCCTCGATCTCACGGACGACGCCGGAAAGGGTGTCTTCTACTCTGACGACGAGCGTGTCCTCCTCTGGACTCTTCCTGTAAACCTCGGCGGCATGCCCACGAACGTAAGTGACGCCCTCACGCTGCACCCGCTCGTAAAACTCTTCATGATCCCTCCCGAACGCGCGGACGTCCATGTAGCAGATGGTGATTTCGGCGTCGGGGATTTTCTCCTTGATGAGGTGAGCGTGCTTTGCGGTGTACATGCAGCAGACCCGCGAGCAGTACTCGTTCCCCACCTGCTTGTCGCGGGAGCCGACGCATTGTACAAATACCACCCTCCTCGGCTCCTTTCCATTTATCTCTATCTTACCCTGTGTGGGACCACTTGCCGAACATAACCTTTCAAACTCCAAACCCGTTATCACGTTATCGTATTTTTCATATCCATATTCGGGCTTGAGCTTAGGATCAAACAAATCATAACCCGTTGCCACTATTATCGCACCCACATTCAGCTCTATTATCTCCTCCTTCATCTCATGATTTATCGCATTTCGTTCCCCGCACGCCCTCTCACACTCCTTACACTCGCTACAAACACTGCAATTAAGGCATCTTTTCGCTTCCTCCACCGCCTCCTCTTCAGAGAGACGTAACTCTATCTCCTTAAAGTTCTTTACACGCTCTTCAACCGATAATTTCGGTATCTTATGTCGAGGCTTCCTCTCTATTTTCCTCTCCGGTAGCGGGGATATTTTCTTTTCTTCCTTCCTTCCCCTTTTGAGGTCTTCACCTCTCAGATACCTATCTATCGAGATCGACGCCTCATTCCCATCAGCTATGGCTTCTATGACGGACGCGGGCCCTCTAACAACATCACCTCCTGCGAAAATGCCAGGTATGCTCGTCTCCAATGTAACCGGATCGACCTTGATAGTCCCCCAAGGCGTAATTTCTACATCTTCAAACCCTGTGAGATCCGCAGCCTGACCGATAGCAATGATCACCGTATCTCCTTCGATAAATGTTTTTCGCTCCTCATTAAATTTCGGCGCAAATCTGCCCGCATCATCATAAACTGAAACACATTCTACCGCCTCTAATCCGATAACCCTTCCGTTCTCGCCCACTATCCTCTTCGGTCCTAAACAAGGGAGTATCACCACCCCCTCCTCCTCAGCCTCCTCTATCTCCCACTCATGCGCAGGCATTCTGTCCTTTGAGGTCAAATCCCTCGTTTCAAGACAAACAAGCTTCACTTCTTTAGCCCCAATCCTAAGTGCAGATTTAGCACAATCTATCGCGACATTACCCCCACCGATGACGATTATCTTCTCACCGAAATCCTCTATTTCGCTCTGTGCTTTAACCCTCCTCAAAAAAGGTATCCCATAGATAACTCCTTTTAGATTTACACCTTCTATCCTCAATTCTCGTGGTCGCTGTGCCCCGATAGCTATAAAAATAGCGTCATATTCCTTCCTCAACTCCTCTATCGTTTTATCTCTACCAATTTTTACGCCCCCTCGGAACTCCACCCCCAACCGGATAATACGATCTACATCATACTCCACTACTTCCCTTGGCACTCGATAATCGGGTATACAATTGACCATCATCCCTCCAGGGGAGGGATTTTCATCAAAAACAGTCACAGAATAACCTTTCATGAGAAGATTCCTCGCACAAGTGAGCCCTGCAGGTCCTGCCCCTATAATTGCAACCTTTTTATCTTTCGTCGCCTTCACAGGCTCTATTTTCTCCTCTCCCTTCTCCCTCACCCAATCCGCAACAAATCTTTCTAAAGCCCTTATAGCAATAGGTTCGTCTACTTCCTTCCTGTTACAATTAAATTCGCACGGATGGTGACATACACGCCCACAAACCGAAGGGAACGGATTTCTCTCCATAATAAGCTCCAAAGCCTCTTTGAATTTCCCTTTTGATATCAACGCCACATAACCTTGAACATTTGAGCCTGCAGGACAATTCGCCCTACATGGGGATATACTGTCCAACTTTTCTATCGTATATTTAAGGGGGACTGCTTGAGGAAACGGCACATATATAGCCTTTCTCGTGCCAAAACCCATGTTGAATTCATCTGGCACTTCCACCGGGCAAACTTTGGCACACTCCCCACAACCCGTGCATTTCGTCTCGTCCACATATCGTGGCTTCTTCCTCACCCTAACCTTAAAATTACCAACATGCCCCTCTACGCTCTCCACCTCCGCATAAGTAATAAGCTCGATGTTCGGATGGCGGGCGACATCCACCATCCGCGGCGTCAAAATGCAGGCGGCGCAGTCCAGCGTCGGGAAAACTTTGTCGAACATCGCCATCTTCCCGCCGATGCTCGGCTCCCGCTCCACGAGGTACACCTTGAAGCCGGCGTCCGCTATGTCGAGCGCCGCCTGAATGCCGGCGATGCCGCCGCCGATCACGAGGGCGGAAGGCGTTACCGGCACACGCTTCCGCTCCAAAGGCTCAAGCAGTCTTGCCTTCGCAACCGCCGCCGCTATCAACCGCTTAGCCTTCTCGGTCGCCTTCTTCTTGTCCTCGTGGACCCAAGAGCAGTGCTCCCTGATGTTCGCCATTTCGAGAAAGTAAGGGTTCAGACCGCACTCTTGGAGGACGCTGCGGAACGTCGGCTCGTGCATGCGGGGCGAGCAGGAGGCGACGACGACCCTGTTCAGGTCGAATTCCCTTATGCACTCTTTGATGAGGTCCTGACCCGGCTCCGAGCACATATACGGGTAGTCACGTGCGACGACCACGTCTTCAAGCCCGGCGGCGAACTCACGCAGGTTTTCTACGTCCAAGACGCCGGCGATGTTCGTGCCGCAGTGGCAGATGAAAACACCAATTCTTGGGGATCCCTCGCCTCGCTGCCTTTCTTTCATCTCTAAGGCTCTTCACAGTAAACTTACGTTAAACTTTTCGTTTTCCGAAATTGCAGACGACGGGATAAAGAAAAGGAAGGTTTAAATACAAACACGAAGAAATGTGGCACTGAAATAAACTAAAAGGGTGTTAAATGAGTGAAAAAAGGAAGTGGTGGACGGAAAAAGGGAAGACCGATGAATTTAGAAAACAGGTATACATAGGCGTGTGTCTAAAGACAGGTGAAACCATAGCTTCATCAGAATCCTATCCTGCTCCAACTTGTGGACATCCAGAATGCAAGAAAAAACCTTCGGACGAAGTGGAGTGGAGGTGACTGAGTTATCGTCGCTCGCAACTCTCCGCTTCGGTGCTTACGCACTCGGACAACAGGCGGGTATGTGGCTCGCCGATGCTCGCCCAAATTTGTCTGCGGCAAACTTCACATATCTCCGGAACGTTAGGTAATATTTGGCTCGGTGATTAGTATGGGAAGATGATGAAGAGGAACTTATGGAATTGTATTATAGTAGAACAGCAAGCTATTCCAAAATATGTCGCATACAAAACTACGAAGACAAATTCGATAAAAGTAAACTAGATGTGTTCATAAGAGAAAAGGTATGGTTTAATGTACCATTGATTTTAACCCCACTTACAGAAAGTCGCTAAGAAAGCTCCCACTTTAGTGATGAATTAGGGGAGGCGGGAGGGGAGGTTGGAGGTAGTTAGTTTTTTATACTCTGAAGATAATGTAGCTTCTGAACGAAGCTGCGGGTATATCCGGCGGGCAGGGCTGCGTGCCCAGCCGGAGGGAAGTGTAGGTACATCCTGCACACCCCCAACCTCCCTAAGGCTTCACGGCGGGAGCCCCTAGTCGGGGAGGAGGTCACCGTTAGACGCAATCAGGGCGACGGCATCTCAAACCACTCTACAGTGATCAACTTCCATGCATGAAAAATGAGGTGATAGTAATGTGTAGAAACGTCTTACTAGTAGAACCAGGATATAAATCCTTGTATCCTCCGCTTGGCTTAATGAGAATATCATCTTGGCATAAGGGGATGGGCGACGATGTTGATTTTATAAAAGAAAATGCACCTCAGAATTATTTTGGGTATGTCCCTCCTATACTTAAGGAGAAGTATGACCTAATATATATAACTTCACTGTTTACATATCACTATACTCATGTGATTGATTGTATCCGGAAATATCAGCATCTTTATCCTCACGCTGAAATTAAGGTAGGGGGTATATTAGCTACACTTCTTCCAGATTTAATTAAGAGAGAGACGGGGATAACCCCTCATAAAGGCTTACTGAATGAAGCAGAAAAATACCCCCCTGATTACTCATTATTTCCTAAGCTTAGATACTCAATCACTTTTACAACACGAGGGTGTCCCCGAAAATGCAAATACTGCGTGGTACCCAAAATTGAGCCAAAATTCTTTGTTCGTGAGGACTGGGAAAGAGATATAGCGAAGCAGCATGAGAGAATTATTTTCTGGGACAACAATTGGTTGTATTCTCCAAATTTTTATGAAGATATAAAGAAGTTAAAAAGATTGGATAAGCCATATGACTTTAATCAGGGTTTAGATTGCAGACTTTTTGATGAGGAAAAAGCCAAATTACTCCGACAAACAAAGATTCACCCTCTAAGATTTGCCTTCGACTCCCCCTCTCAGGATGGATATATTCAGAAAGCTATTAGGGTAGCAAAAAAATATGGATTTAACGATATTAGGGTGTATGTTCTTTATAACTCTGAGGAGGAGTATGATACGCCCGAGTTTTTCTATTATAGAATAAACGAATTGAACAAACTCGGGGTTGCAGTCTATCCAATGAGATACAGACCCATAGATAGCACACGCACTCATTGGATTTCACCTCGTTGGGATAAGGATGTCCTAAGAGGTTTGAAATTGGTTATGGTATTTTTTTATAAGGGAGGCATGATCAAAAAAGGTCGAGACGGCTTCCTTAGGATATTTGGGGAAAATTCTGAAGAATTCGAACAAAAAATGAAGAAGATTAAAGAATATGATAGAGCTCTTTGGAGGAAGAAAAATGAAAAAAGAAGAAGTTGAGATAGTTAAACAGATGATACAGCAGTTCATTGACGATGTAGAGAGGGGGAAAGCAGTGGAAGAGGCAGGATGGAAAGAGAAAGAAAAGGATGTCGAGTATGCTCTAAAAAGGTTTGGATTGTATGAAGAAGGCCCACAAGGTATCAGGGTCTCTTTACAGGGTCCTCTTCCTGAAGATATTTTAAAAACTGAGGAAGGAGATATATTTTTAGATATGCGACAGGCTATACAAATAAGCGAGCATATCCTAAGAATAGCAGAAAATCCCCCTCTTCAAACTGCCATGGAAATTTCTGGTTTTGCATACATGCTTAAGGCGTCAGAATTTCCAGTTTTATCTCATAGGTTGTTCAATGAAGGTTTTACAGATATTGGTGAGTGGCATACTGCTGTATCAAATGCGGTGTATTTACTGACCTCTCTTACTGCAAAGAAAGTATGGGGCATTAAGGATATGGAAGAAGTGCTTAAACAATTAGATCATACCTCTCTTCCCATACCTGAAAAAAAGAATGAAGAAGACGCTGAGAGAGTTAAAAGGGTTTTAAAATGGAATAAAGTATTAGAGATTCTTGAACTGGATGTGTGTAAGGCGTTAGGTTTTCTCTGGTATGTAGATTTTCTCATTAGTTCTGGGAAGATTCGCTATCCAGAAAGCAGAATCTTGATTCAGAAAAAAGCTTGGGAGCTGCTTGAGAAGAAAATCGGAAAAACTATTCAAGAAATAAGGAGAACGGTGATCGAGAATGTGGACAAGGTTGAGAAGGAAACCCTTGAGCAGGGTTTCGCAATAGCATCATGGCATGAGATATTAAGGTTACCGTGGTGATGCCTATGGAAGAAAGAGCTATCCCTGTTCCTTGGAGGCGGCCTGAACGTGAGGTTCTGCTTGAGAATCGCTATAAGTACAGCCGACCACCTTTTGATCCATTCCCCACAGTCACGAATGTAATAAATGCGAGCAAATGTCCAGTAGCTATTTTGCATGATATCCTTCATGGTATAGATGATATCACCATCCTTCCAGGAGAATATGGAGTGTATAACCTTTACCAAAGGTTTATAGCACATCTCAAACTAAATGCAGCAACAGGTGATACTCCTTCACCATCAGATATTCGTTACCGCTTTGAAATGTTTGCCAAAGACGAAGAGCAAAGGCTGAAAGAGAATTGCTGGCGCTACTACCTACAACCTTGGTGTAATAGGAAGCTTGGAGAAATAGAAGTGAATAAAGACATATTTTTTGAAGTATCAGTAGCTAATGCTTATGTTCCATTTAGGTTAGGAAATAAAAATCCTACCTATCCCCTTCGAGGGAGAATTGACGAAATAGATTTAAAAAATAGAAGGATAATTGAACGAACGATAAAGGGAAGAAGGACCGATGAGGAGCCTCCTCCTCTGAAAGATTTCCAAGTTTGGCTTTATTGGAAGATTCTATCAAGTATAGACAAAAAATACTTTCCAGAGGCTTGGAAAAACATAAATTTCAAAGATTTTGAATTAATCGTCGAGACCCCATACAATGATTTCATAGTAGAAAAGGATAACCCTGAATTTGAGAGAAAAGCACTTATCGCATATGCTTGGATAAAAGATTTGGCAGATGGAGGTAAGTCAGAGTTTGAGGCCTATCAACATCGCGCTTGCACTTATACTACTTCTGATCCTGAATGTGGTGCCAGATGGGCATGTTTTGGTCGACGATATAAGTATCCAACATGTAGAAGTGAGATTCACAAGGAGTTTAGGAAATTTTATCCTCCGCTCTTCTGGCAACAAATGTGGGACTATCACCTCTTTCGCTACCAATTGCTTATGCTCGAGAAAAGGGATCTCGAAGAGCTAGGCTATCTCTCAGAAGGAAAGATTATTACGCTGGAAGAGGGAAAGATTGAGATAGAAATGGATCCACACCTTGCCACTCCTATTTTGGAAAGAAAAGTTTCGAGCGGTGAAGTTGAAAACCTCCTCGTGATCGGCTCTTTCTTCCTCGGATTTGAACTCAATAGTAGATTTGAAAAAATTGAGGGGCGCAGATTAATTATGAATGTGGGGAAGAAAACCCTCCTCCCCTTCAAGGAAGTGAGTGTTCTACCACCGGAGTCTTCTATACTTAAGACTTCCCCCTGGTTCCTCAGCAGAATTTCCCAGAAAGAGCTGTTCAAACTTGAACGATGGGGTTTTGAAAAAGATGAAAGAGCGAAAACACATTCTGTTATTCAACTTTTAGAAAGTGTGTTTGGAAGGAAAAATATAAGGAGGGAAAGAGATGACATTAAAAGAGAGAATCAATAGGATTCGAGACACATTTGATGATTTGCAAAATAGAGCTGTTGATGCGATTATCGATGATTGCTTAGCAGGAGATGATTTTGTTCTCCCCATCATTGACGGACCTCCTGGTACAGGAAAGACAACGGTTGGAGCGGTAGCTGTTGCTGAGTATCTGCTACAAAGGGGCGAGGAAGCACAAGTTTTATATATGTGCTATACCCATTACGCAGCCTCACAGGCAAAGGAAACACTTGAAAGAAAACTGGGTTTACCTCCCAATAAAGTCATAAAACTTACTCATGAAACACATATAAAAGATTGGGATCGAGGTATTGTGGGGTGTAAATCGGACCTTTCAGATCTCAGCGCTAATGAAATACGCAGGTTAAAACAATGCCCAGTTCTTCTCTGTACTCTCCATGGAGCGAGGAGGGCGCTTGAGGCTCGCGGGACGCATTGCAAGATCATTATAGATGAGTTCAGTCAAGTCGATCCTGCTATGTTTTTCTCTACTATAAATAAACTTCGTGATCATAATCCCAGCGGATACGCACTTCTTGGCGATCCAAAGCAACTTCCAGTTGTAACCACACAACCACTATTAAGTTCGAATATCAAGAACTATTTAGATATGAGAAAACCTATACCTTCTCATGAATTGAAACTACAGCATCGGATGCACGAGAATATCTGTGCAGCAGTAAACTCTTTAAGAAAAGACCTTGGCGCATACCCGATTAAATCCAGCGAAGAAGTGAAGAATCGCGATTTGGTTGCCTTAGGATATGAGTGGGACAAAGACGCAGCAGAGTCCAAATTCAAAGACATTCTCGATCCATCCAAACCATTTGTAATAGTGAACACGGATTCTTTGGGTGATGAGTATGAGCAGAGAGTATTTAGAGGATCTATAAAAAATGTAGCAGAAGCAAAATTCGCCGCAGAATTAGCAAAAGCATTTTACAGTTCGTTCAAAAAGGGAAGTGAACGACTCAAACCTGCAATTCTGTCACCATATGCAGCTCAAGTGCGTGAAATATTTAGTCTTCTACCTTCAGATCTTCAAGAGCAATGCTTAACTGTCTACCGAGCTCAGGGAAGGGAATACCCATGCGTAATAGTATCTTTTGTGAGAAAAAATCCGCAAAGAACCATTGGGTTCCTTGACGATCTTATACTTAAAGCACAGACTTATGTAGCATGCTCACGTGCTCAAGGCAAACTTGTAGTTTTATTCTCATTCGATACCTTTTTAGGTGCTGGACATAGAGCTTTTGAGTATCTTTATCAGACCCCTGGGGCATATATTGTCGAGGAGGTGGATCCATGAAGGATTTCATTCTCTATTTACAACCACGAGAGCAAGCTGTTATTCCTATAAAAGAAAAACACTCTCTTGAGGAGCTTAAGAAAACACCTGGAACCTCGTCAATATCCGAACTTGAAGTAGTTAAGGAAGGTGAGCTTAGACTGTTGGAGACATTAGGGGATTACAGAGTGTTTGTATTTTCCTGTAAATACATTGCACGCCACGGCACCTCACTTGTGACTGTGAAGAGGGACATTGAGTTATGGCAGAGCATTAAAGGAATTCTGGTAATATCTTTTGGCTCCCCAAGAAAAGTGGCAAAAGTGGCTACAAAGCTGCTTTCATTAGCAATATTTGGGGATTATTCATTAATTAACCCCTTTAATCTTACAAATTCCGATTTTTTTGAGCTTAACAAAAAGGTGCAGAAGCTTGGTGGAACCGTTACCCAGCTTGAAGTCAGGGGTGTCTCATGGGGCGGAGGTCAACTCCGACACCTCCAGATAAAAGGACGAGGGCTTGAAAAGATACCAGGATTTGATGAGGTTTTCCAGAAGGCAAAAAGGATCAGTTCTATGGGTTTCTCACTTCCAAGTTTGAATAATTCAACCCGCTCTATCTCATTTAGGCTACTAGACTGGGGCGGAGGGCAATTATACTCCCCATCAGACCCACTTCCACATGAACTTGGAGAACTATTTAATCTGATTGAGAGCACTCTCTTTTAGCAAGAAAAGTCTAACATGTAATAATCATGATTCAAAACACAGAGGCGTATAGAAAAGAGGTAGGTTCGTCGCCTACGCCTGATAGGCGGATATTGGCTTCGCCTTCGGCTATGCCCAAATTTCGCAAGGCGAAACTTCACATGTCCCCCGAACGTTTTACGCAGTCTGGTACGTGCCTCAATTTTTTATCTCCGCTTGACCAAGGTAAGAGCGATGCTCGCAAAGCGGATAATTCCGTGTCTGGACTGCGACCTCGCCGTCCCGCAGGGGCGGGTCGTGAAGGGCGTAGAGTTCAAGCAGATACGGTATGCGGGCGTCCCGTGGGAGCTCGCCGCAAAATACGACGAGCAGGGCGCCGACGAGATCGTGTTCCTCGACATCACGGCGTCGCACGAGCGGCGTGAGACCATGGTCAACGTCGTGAAAAAAACTGCTGAGAACGTCTTCATACCCCTGACGGTCGGCGGCGGCGTCCGCAGCGTCGAGGACGCCCGCAAGCTGTTCCTAGCGGGTGCTGACAAAGTTTCGATAAACACCGCCGCCATCAAAAACCCCAAGCTCATCGCCGAAATCTCAAAATTCTTCGGCTCGCAGGCGTGCGTCGTCGCAATAGATGCGAAACGCAGATATCTCAGCTCTGAAGAGGTGGAGCGTGCCGAGAAGGAAGGAAAAATCGTCGTGGAGACGGCTCAAGGTCCTTGCTGGTTCGAGTGTTCGATTTACGGCGGCAGGAAGTTCACGGGCGTCGACGCCATAAAATGGGCGGAGGAGGTCGAGGCGCTTGGCGCCGGCGAGATCCTCCTGACCTCCATGGACCGTGACGGCACGAAGGACGGCTACGACATCGAGCTCACAAAAGCGGTGAGCGAGCGGGTGAGCATCCCCGTGATCGCATCGGGCGGCTGCGGCTCGCCCGAACACTTTGAGGAGGTCTTCAAAAAGACGAAGGCGTCGGCGGCACTCGCCGCCAGCATCTTCCACTACGGGGAGTACTCCATCGGCGAGATCAAAAGGTATCTGAAAAGCAAGGGCATACCCGTCCGCCTTGAGTAGCAAACGGTTTCGCCTTTTCGACGCCCCCCCGCCGCCGACGGCTCGACGCACCCGCAGCGGCGGCGGTCGCAGCCGTAACGCCGTGAAGGCTGCTCTCGTAGGCGTAGTGCTCTGAAGTGCGTAGCGGTGAACGCAGCCGCGTTCCGCAGAAGCGAATTCGAACACCTTCACCCAGCTATAAGTACGTCTTCCTGAAAAGCCCGACAAGCTTGGAACACCTGCTCTTGTACGGTGCGACGAAAAACTTTTTAGTACTAGGGACAACCTCTTACCCATGAGGGGAGTAGAAGCCGCTTACGAGGAGTTTTTCAATGAAGTAAGTTTTATTGAAGGGCGGCTGTTATTGCTGGCGGAACTCAAGGAGTGGAGGGAAAAGATCAGGAGCATACGCCCGATAGCAAGATTGAGAGATGAATTCGGTCCTTTAAGATCTAAGATCAAAGAGTTCACAGACAGGCTGTATGAAATGAGTCTGTCATTGAGCTTGGTTTACACCATATCTTGCCTAGAGAAGTTCTTACGAAACACTTACTTGGAGCTAGGTTTTAATATAGAAAAGAAAGATCGAGGGATATTCTCCTCTCCAAAAGAGTTCTTAAAGAGGCTCTCAAAGAGGATCGGCGTCGATTACCAACCCGATGACTTGGTAAAAAGAGTCGAAGCAATTTTTCAGAAGAGGCATATCATAGTACACAGAGATGGCTTAATTGATAAGGATGCTTATGGGATATTCAAGCAAGCTAAAATTGATGAAGGGAATGTAGGTGACAGATTGATTCTTGATTCCAAGAAACTGAAAGACGACGTCTCTTACATAAAGAAGTTTGCCGAAAGGGTCAAAAATTTAGCAATGAAGCACCGCCTGTGAGAGAGGCTAAGAAGCTTCAAAAGCACGTTGTGCAAAGATACGACCAACGAGCACCTAGCCGCAATAATACACGTGCGAGAAATCAAATTCCAAAAAAGTCTGACAGCGTCCTTTGCCCCTTCCCGGAGGCTTCCGTCTCGGTCTCGGTCTCAGTCTCAGTCTCGGTCTCAGTTTCGGTTTCGGTCTTGGTCTCGGTCTTGGTCTCAAGCTCAGCCGTCGCAGTCGCCCTTCGTGCCTCTTTGCTCTCCTTCTCGACGCTTTTCCTCCCCACGCCCCCAGCTATTTTCGCCGCAACTTCCACACTCACGCCCGCTAGTGCTGCTATATCCTCAGCGTCCAAGCCGAGCGCCGCAGAAATCTCCGATGCCATCCTTTCGTCCTCGAACATCACCCTGAGCGGCGGGATCAGGAATCGGCGGGCATATGCCCTCGAAACGAGGCACCGCTCGCTTATTTTCTCGACGACACGCTCGAATTTTGCGGCTTTCGGACGCCACGGGACGCCGTAACCGCCACGCCGCTTGCGCCCGTGCCCTTCTCTACTTTTTGCAGCAAGCACGCCTGCGGACATGAGGAAAGCTGCGTATTTCCACATCTGATAGCCGGCACGCCGAGCCCGCCGCAGGAAAACATCCGCCCGGCTGAGCCTGTACAAACCTTTTAGAAGCTCATCTCCTTCGTACTCCAAAGGCACGTTCTCGTAGATCCACATTATGGCATCCTCAGGGCTCTCATCGGCATCATAGAGGGCATACAACGCCTTAAGTATGTCCTCTCCGTGAAAAATCTCCCTCAAGACGTCAAAAATGGTTACCTGCACGTCCCTTCTACCAACGGTCATCTCTTTGACGGCGGCGACCGCTTGCAAGTCGTTAATCGCCGATCGCAGGTCGCCATTCGAGTTCTCCGCAATCTCCCGCAAGAGCTCCTCGCTGATGTCGAGATGCTCAAGCTCGCAGATACGCCGCAACACCTTCACGACGGTGTCAGTTCTTATTCTGTAAAAGCGGATGAGCTTGCAGCGGTCTCGTAGCGACTTGGGCAGCTTGTAAACGTCGTTTGCGATGAGTATGATAGGCTGCCTCATCTTCTTCAAAATTTCGGATACCGCCCGCATGCCTCCATAGTCTTCCCTGCCGTGAATGTTGTCAGCCTCGTCAAGTATTATCAGTCGTCTCTTCTTGCTGAAAGTCTCGCTCACGGACGCCGTTCCGACGACGCTCCTTATGACGGGCGCACTCCTCTGGTCGCTTGCGTTAAGCTCGATGACCTCCCAGCCGAGTTCCGACGCAAGCGCGTGCGCCGCCGATGTCTTCCCGCAGCCCGGCGGTCCGTACAATATCACCGCTTGTTTGGCACCCCCCTCCGCCCATCTGCGCAGCTCCTCCACCGCTTTTTTGTTCCCTACCACCTCCTCCAAGCTCTTAGGACGATACTTCTCCGTCCATCTTTCTTCCGGTCCACTTAATTCCATCTCAACCTCGCCGTGTTATATTCTCTAAAAGCTTCTTTATCCTCTCTTTAAATTCCTCAAGGCTACTCTCATTTTCAACTGCGATGTCAGCAATTTTCATGGCTTCTGCCATGCCCCAGCTCATCTCACGCTCTTCTCTTCTTCTGAACTCTTCAGGGCTGAGCGCATCATCACCTCTCCCCCTCCGTTTTATCCTCTCGTACCTCGTCGGAAACGACGCCTCGACCCGCACAAGCAGGAAATCGTCACCAAACTCCCTTTTGAAGGCTTCGACCTCGGCAATGCCCCTTACGCCTTCGACGACTACGACGTCAGCGGCTTTCGAAGCCGCTCTTATCATGGGAATGCAACGCCTCGCCACCGCATCCATCCCCTCCCTCCGCCTGAGCTCGTCCCCCACCCTCCCCGCATTTTCGTCGGTCAAGGGAAGCCCCCGCCGTCGCAGCTCCTCTCTTATCACGTCGCCCATCGAGATCACCGGTATGCCAAGCTCCCTAGCAACGTTCGCAGCTTCAGTTTTTCCAGATGCAGGGGCGCCGACGAACGCTATTATTTTCATGCCGCCCCGCCCCATACGCTTATCGCACGAGCGTTGTATGAGTATCGTGCCCATTCACCGACGAACCCGTGGGTCATAACTGCGGGGGTGCGGCGAGCCGGTCCGAACGCGCCGTGAAGCTCCCGACCGCAGCCGTGAGCGGCTACCACCTACAAATGCCAGCATCCCGCAGCGCCGCGACAATGTCCTCCCGCATTGCAATCGCAGCCCGCCTTGCCGATGCCTCAAAGCTTTCAGCTTTAAACCGTTCATCCTTATATGCAAAAATTATGCCCCGTGAGGAGTTTATTATTGCGCCGAGCCCGTCATCGTTGAAGAGCGGGATGATGTCCTCGGCGCGCCCGCCCTGATACCCGTAGCCGGGCACGAGGGCTATGGCGTTTCTTGCTATTTCCCGACACCTCTTCGCCTCCGCAGGGAACGTTGCGCCGATTACCATGCCAACGGCAGAATATCCGCTGCTGCCCACAAATTGGGCGCCCCACTCCGCAACCTTCCTCGCAACCGCCTCGTAGAACTCGCTGCCATCCGCCAGCCGCAAGTTTTGAAACTCTTTCGACGAGGGGTTTGAGGTTTTGACGACGATGAAAACGCCACGCCCATGCCTGCATGCCTCCAAGAAGGGCTTGATGCCATCATATCCGAAGTAGGGGTTTACGGTCATGGCGTCCGCAGCGATCGGCGGCGGGGCTTTCGAGCGGTCGCAAAGTTCTACGGAGCCCAAGTAGGCGTCAGCGTATGCCCGTGCGGTACTTCCGATGTCGCCCCGCTTCGCATCCAGAATTACGAGACGGCGCCGCCTCTTTATGTGCGAGACGGTCATTTCCAAGGCTTCGAACCCATGAACACCATAAGCCTCGTAAAATGCAATTTGCAACTTGTAAGCGGGTATTATGTCGTAAGTGGCGTCCACCAGCCTCTTGTTGAACTCAAAAAAAGCCTTTGCTATGGATTCCAGCGTATTGCCGTGAAGAGCGACAGCTTCTGCCTTTATCAACTCAGGAATGTCGGCGATACGGGGGTCCAAGCCCACGCATGACGGGTTTTCGAGCGTGTCTATAAGCTCAATAAGCCTGTCCGCAAAGTTGCGCATGACATACGCTAATAGGACTCAGCTCATTAAATAGCTGCGGTAGGACGGTAAGGTGAGCGCAGACGCATTTGAACCTCTCCCGATTAAAGTTAGAACTTCACTTCACGCCTCTCCACTCCGCCCTAGGAGCGTCGTTCAGCTGAGCCGGAATCCACGGCGTCTCGCCCTCCCGCAGCCCTGACCGAGCCAGCTCCAGCCTCGCCTATAACTCATCAACTTCAAGATTCTTAGCGACATTTGTAAAGGCATTGCCAGAGGCGTGAGCATAACTGCAATGACGAGCTCCAACTAGGAAGTGAAAGTACCCAATACGCTTCAGCTTAGAGTGCTGGCAGTACGTTGCTGGGGGACCCGCTCGGTGAGCCTCATGCCTCCCAACCGGCACGTCCGGTAGCCCGGCTCAGGTGTCGCGGCTCACTCCACGCCCCGCTCGCTAAACGAGCAATAAAGCAAATCCTGCTACGAAATGCAACACGAGAAGACTATCTGTCCACCGGATGATGACGGGATTCTAAGGAAGAAATGGTGGGGCAGAGCGGTGAGTGCCGATGCTCGATTATGGCAGCGCAAGCTCACGTCTGCCTTTAACTTGACAGCTCATCAAGCTTAACGGAATTGAATCGCCAGCGAGTGTTCACTGATAGGCTTCTCCTGTCTTCAGACGCCGGGGCGGTGCGTCTGCCAGCACGCCCTCGCAGTAATCCATTCTACTTTTCTCTACTTTTTGCGGTTCCCTTTGAAGAGGCATCCTTACCGACTTCGTGAAAGGTGATCCCACTCCCACTGTCGTAGTCGGAACAGAAATCTTTATTTTTCCCTGCCTTAACCTTAAGAGGGGTGGCTCCCATAGAGATGAAAACGGCAGGTGTCAGGTCGCTCGGCACGGAGACGGTTGCCGTGAAGGACACGCCCGGCTTTGTCATAAGCCGGATCACGCCGGCTGTCCTTTGCGAGACCGCCCGCCTTCTCGAAGGAAGTGTGATGGCGTCCTTCGAGCAGGTAGAGGCAAACTCAATAGACGGGGGCAAGACTCCGTGCCGAGAAACCGGTACAAAGCGCCGAGATCCTACGGCGAGAATACCCCCTGGCGGGTGGGCAGGAAAGGGCTTCTACGGGCATAAAGAAAGGAAAAAAGGATCGAGGTGAGAAAATGGCTGAAAAAACTTACGAACTGATAACGTACGAGAAGAAGGACGGAGTCGCAACGATTACGTTGAACCGCCCGAAGGTGCTGAACGCCCTCAATTCCAAGCTCCTCGAAGAGGTGTGGGACGCCCTACGGGACGCCGAAGCCGACGAGGGCGTGCGGGTCATCGTGATCACGGGCGCCGGCGACAAGGCGTTCTCTGCGGGCGCCGACATCCCGGAGCTGCTGGAGAAGAGCCCGGTGGAGGCGAGGACGTACTCGATATGGCTGAAGGACGTCCTGCGCTACATGGAGCGTCTCCAGAAGCCGATAATTGCGAAGATAAGGGGCTTCTGCCTCGGCGGCGGCTTGGAGCTGGCGATGGCGTGCGACTTCCGCATCGCCTCGACCGACGCCCGCTTCGGGCAGCCCGAGGTCAACCTCGGCATCATCCCGGGCGCCGGCGGCACACAACGCCTCACAAGGCTCATCGGACGCACGAAGGCGATGGAGCTCTGCATGACCGGCGACCACTACACCGCCGAGGAACTCTACAACTTCGGGCTGCTGAACAAGGTGGTGCCGCCGGAGGAGCTGGACAAGGCGACGGACGAGCTCATCAAAAAGCTCATGGCGAAGAGCGCCGCAACGCTCGGCATCATCAAGCTCGCAGTGAACAAGGGCATCGAAATGCCGCTCGAAGAGGCGCTCTTCTACGAAGCCGAGTGCTTCGGCATCGCCCGCTCCCTCGAAGACGCAACGGAGGGTCTCAAAGCCTTCCTCGAAAAGCGGAAGCCCGTGTTCAAAGGCAAGTAAACCCCTTCTTCACTATTTTTTCATCGTTCTAACAACTCTTTATCTAGCTGCTGGCACCCCGTCGGCGAAAGGTGTGCGTCAATCATTTTAAGAGCCAGTGAAATCATAGAGGGATGGAAGTGGGCGTTGACGATGCCGTGCTGAAAGCCATCTCGGCGACGGAGGGCGTGCCGCTGGAGAAGTTGCGGCGGCTAATCCGCTCCGGCAGGGTAGTCATCATGCAGAACTACCGCCGCAGGAATGTCGAGCCGAAGGCGGTGGGCGAGTGCGTGAGCACGAAGGTGAACGTGAACGTCGGCACGTCCAAGGACTACGTGAGCGTCGAGGAGGAGCTGGAGAAGGCGAGGGTCGCCGTGAAGTACGGCGCCGACACGATAATGGACCTATCAACGGGCGGCGACCTCGACGAGACGCGACGCCGCCT
>JAPHEE010000004.1:0-9219 GCA_029259545.1 Candidatus Alkanophaga volatiphilum | reverse complement strand
GCGGGCGTCCAAGCCATCGTCGAGGGTCCCGGGCACGTCCCGCTCGACGAGATCGAGGCGAGCGTCAGGGTCATGAAGAGCGTCACCGACCACGCCCCGCTCTACCTGCTCGGTCCGCTCGTCACCGACATCGCCCCGGGCTACGACCACATCGTCGGCGCAATAGGCGGGAGCGTCGCCGGGATGTTCGGCGCCGACTTCCTGTGCATGGTCTCGCCCTCGGAGCATCTGGCGCTGCCGACGGTCGAAGACGTGAAAGAGGGGACCATCGTCACGAAGATAGCGGCGCACGTCGCCGACCTCGTCAAGAGCGGGCAGCGGGAGCGCGCAAGGAGGCTTGATGACGAGATGGCGCTCGCCCGCCGCAACCTCGACTGGGAATCGCAGTTCAAGCTCGCAATCGACGGCGAGAAGGCTCGCAGCATCTGGGAGAGACGCCCGTCGCAGAGCGACGCCTGCTCGATCTGCGGCGAGCTCTGCGCCATCAAAATCGTAAAAGAAGCGCTTAGGAAGGGTTAAGTTAGCTCGTCGAGCCGTGCATTGTGGACGTAAACTGAATGAGCGTAGCACTGAGCCCCACGGAACAAGGCTACTTTCTTCCGAAAGTCCTGCTTTGTGGGGTCGCCGCAGCACGCTCCTCGTAATGTATCACTCCTACAAAATGAATCCGGCTAAAAGACCTCTGTGCCCGTGTGCACTTTTATACCCTCTGAGGTGATATCGTAAGGTTTTACCTCTCTGGAGTGCCATGTGTTCCGCATCTTCACGACCTCTATGGCGAGTGTTGTCGGGGTCATGGCATTGGAGCGTATGTAGCGCAGGAGGATAACACCATCCGCCGCATACTCCACGAGCCCGTATCTTGAGACTGAGGGGTTGTCCTTGTCGGCTTCCGCCGTCAGCACGGCGGTCACGCCCAGCTCCTTCAGCGTTGCGCAGAACTTAAAAAGTGCGGACCGCCGGGCGGCGTCGTCCTCGAAAAGCATTTCGAAGAGCGTTATCGAGTCTACAACGATCCTCTGCGCCCCAAACGCCCTTATGAGCGCAGGTAGCTCGCTTTCGATCCTTTCTATCGATGCTTTGAAGCTTGTGGGGCTTAACTTCACCACCATAAGGCTCTTCTTCAAGTATCTCTCAAGATCCATCCCGTAATTTTTCCCGCTCAGCACAAGCTCCCGCTCGTCGCTTTCGAAGCTTATGAAAATGCATTTCTCGTCGTTCACCAAGCCTGCGTACGTGAACTGGAGGGCGAGCGTCGTCTTCCCGGTGCCGTACGTGCCGAGAACGCAGACTATGTGCCCCTCGGGGATGCCGCCACCAAGCATTTCATCGAGTCCTTCGATGCCCGTGCTCAGCCGTCGCATACACGACGCCTCGCCGTCACAACAACACTACGCTCCGCATCCTACCACGTCACCTGCCGAGAACTTCTTTAATCTTACTTATTTCGAAGCCGCCCCTGCTCGTGATTCTGACTTCGAAGTTTGCGATGCCCTCGCTTTCGAGTCTTGGCATCAAGCCCCGGAGCTTGCGCACGTACATCTCACGGCGGCGTTGCGTCGTCCCGAAGGCTTCCCACTTGAACACGAAGACGGCGTCGGCGCAGTCGGAAATCGCCTCCTCGCAGCTTCTCCCAAGGACATCCTTCGTGAGCAGCCCGTAGAGTAAACGGGCGCCCTCGTTGAGCTTTAAAGCCCGTTGTACGCCCCGCAGAAACGCCAATAAGTTCTCCCACTCCACTTCAGGGCACGTCGCAAGTGCGGTCAGCGAGTCGAAAATTACGACGCATCGCTCATCTTTAATCTCACCCAACCCCGCTGTGAGCGCCGACAGCAGGTCCCGCTCGCCCGCCATGAGCTTCTCCACCTCCTCCACCGAAAATTCTCTGGACAGCCACGAATACGGCACTATCGACCGCCTGAAATACTCCCTCGAAAAGTCCAAGAACCGTATATTTTTCTCAAATGCCGTCCCTGCCGCAAAGGAAAACGACATTTTGAGCTCGTTGAAGACGTCCTCCACCGCCCTCGTCAGCGATATGTAGTATATCTTTTCGGGGAGGAGTTTCGTGCCGCCGCCCGCCGCAAGCTCCGGGCTCTCGATGAGCTGCGAGAGCATCAGGGCGGAGGTGTAAGCGAATTCCTGATGTCCGGCGCCGTCCTCGCCGAGGAGCAGCACGAAGGCGCCGGCTGGCAGCCCGCCGCCCAAAACCGTATCCAGCGATAGAATCCCGGTCGGGATTAGCTTTTCTTTCATGGGTTCACCCCATAAATCAAAAAATTAGGGAATTAATAAGGAGGGCAAGCAGGCTTAAGCGGTCGCCTCCAGCGCCGCTATCAGCTGTCCCGTGTCCTTGTCTATGATCCTGACGTAGACCGGGTCGCCGGACTCGAAGTCGCAGCCGTTGTCGTTGCTGAGGTCACGTAGAGTGACGCCATCAAGCTGTATCCTGCCATCGTCGAGATCGAGCATCAGCTCGTCGCCGGGCTCGAACCACGTGGTCGTATCGTCGGCAGGGTCAAACTCACGCTTCGTATCGCCCTCGCCCCACGCCACGATCCTCACCCTGTTCAAGTTTATGCTGTCGCCGCCTTGGTGTTCTATATATATCCGCTCGTTGGCTGCATCGACCTTTGTGATCGCCATGGAAGCCTGCGGCGCCGCTTCCGGCTTTTTCATGCCGAGGACGAAGGCGCCGATGGTCGCCGCCATGATGACGGTAATGACCAACAGTATGAGGACGCCGACCACCGGCGAGACCGCCTGCTCGCCCTTGATTTCCTTTCCAATCTTTCCTATTTTTCTTGCCGTCATCGTCAAGAACTATGGCAATAATGCTGATAATAGTATCTAAAGTTTAAAATCTAACTTAGATGCATTGAAAGAAAACTTTCGAAGATACATAAAAAAATATTTTAAAATTGCGCAAACTGTATTGTGATCCTGAAGCCTTTTAGAAAGAGGCGGCGCATCGAGACCAGTACTGATGATGCTGAACATGCTATATCCCTCCCTCCTCTTCCCGAGTATTACATAGAGGTGGAAAGGTACTGGGTAGAGGAGCCATTTGCAGCAGTTCATATCTTTTACAGCGGTGACGAGTATTTTTACGTTGCTGAAGAGCCGGCGTTAAGCCGGCTGGAGCTTGCGCTGCTCAAGCGTATAGACGAGGACTTACGAGATGTCCTTATAGCTGAGGACATTGAGGGAGATAAAGAGGAGGCGCTGCGCGAAAGGGTAAGAAAGCTCCTGCGCACATACAAAGTGCAGCTCGGTGACGACGCCTTCCAGCGCATTTTCTATTACATAAAGCGGGACTATCTAGGCTTCGGGAAGATAAATGTGCTAATGCGCGACCCCAACATCGAAGACATATCGTGTAACGGCGCCGGCATCCCCGTCTATATATACCACCGGAAGTATGAAAACGTAAGGACGAACATAGTGTTCGATGAAGATGAGCTGGACGTTTTTGTGATGCGTCTTGCACAGCGGGGCGGTCGGCACCTCTCCTTCGGCAAGCCGATGGTGCAGGCGACGCTCCCCGGCGGCTCTCGGCTGCAGGCGACGCTCGGACGGGAGATCTCGCCACGTGGCAGCTCGTTTGTAATAAGGAAGTTCAGGGAGATACCATTCACCCCTGTGGACCTCCTGAAGTTCAAGACATTCTCCGTCGAAATACTGGCGTATCTCTGGCTCGCCATAGAGAACCGGCGCAGCATGCTCATCTGCGGCGGGACCGCCTCCGGGAAGACCTCAACGCTCAACGCCCTTTCGCTCTTCATCCCATCAAACTCCAAGATCATAACGATCGAGGACACGAGGGAGCTGACGCTGTACCATGAAAACTGGATCGCCGGGCTCACGAGGGAGAGCGCCGCTGCTGACGGACGGGGTGAGATCACGATGTTCGACTTGCTAAAAGCAGCATTGCGACAGCGCCCAGAGTGCATAATCGTCGGCGAGATACGAGGGGAGGAGGCGTTAACCCTATTTCAAGCCATGAGCACCGGGCATACAGCGTACTCGACGATGCACGCCGGCGATGTCCAAGAGGCAGTAAGTCGCCTTGAAAACGAGCCGATAAACGTGCCGGGCGTCATGCTCCAAGCCCTGGATATCATGCTCGTCCAAGGGTTCGCCATCGTCGACGGACGTAGAGTGCGACGCTGCAAGAGCGTCGTGGAGTTCATCGGGTTGGATCCAAGAACGAACAACATCAGGATAAACGAGATATACCGTTGGGTTCCGGCGAAGGACGAGTTCGAGCAGGTGGCGCCGTCAAAAGTTCTTGAAGAAATCGCGGAGGAGCGGGGCTGGAGCCCTTTGGAGCTAAATAGGGAATTACTGAACAGGAAGAAGATTCTTGAGTACATGCTCAGGGAGGACATTTCTGATTATCGTGAAATAGCGAAGCTTGTGCGTGCATATCATATAAATCCGGAGGAGGTGCTTTCAAGGGTTGAAGCTTGAGCTCCTCGCCTTCTTGAGGCAGAGGGACGAGGCGAAGATCATAGAGCGGCTGCACAGGAGCAAGAGGAGGAGCAGTGATTATTACCAGCTCCTGAAAAGCCTGCGCATGGCGAGAATCCGGAAGACCGTGGATGAATATGTCAGGCTGGCTCTGATCAGTGCGGTCGCCGCCGGCGTCGCAGGAGCGGTGTTTGGCGTGCTGCTCTCAGATGTGGTCGCTGGCGTCCTCGGGCTCTTTGGTGTGTTCCTCGCAATATTCTTCTTCACGGTACTTTTTTCGTTTTTGACGTACGTTTTGATTCTGGGTTATCCGTCGTTCGTCGCAAGCGTACGACGCTCGAAGATCGATGCGGCGCTGCCGCATGCCGTCGCTTTCATGTATGCGTTAAGTCTCGGCGGGCTGAGCATCGTCCGCATCTTCGAGGCGCTCGGCGAGCACGAGGGCATCTACGGTGAAATTTCCAAGGAGGCGAGGGCGCTCGTCCGCAACGTGAATTACTTCGGCAGCGACATCACGACGGCGCTCAAAAATTTAGCTGAGATAACACCGTCTGAGAAGTTCAAAGACTTTCTCGAAGGACTGCGCTCAGTAATCGGGAGTGGTGGCGACCTTTCGGAGTTCTTGCTGATGAAGACGAAGCAATATCAAGAAGAGGCAGTACACGACCAGAAGATATTCTTAAACACGCTCGGTCTACTTTCAGAAGTATACGTCACCGGACTTGTCGCCGGCGTCCTTTTTATGGTCATAATCTTGGTGATGCTGGAGATGATGACGCCCGGCTACCTCATGCTCGTTCACGTCGTTGTGTACCTCGTGCTGCCGCTCGGCACCGTGATGTTCGTTACGCTCCTAAGAACGCTTGCTTTCAAAACGGAGGCTACTGTCGGTAAGATCCCCGAAGAGGTCGCAAAAGACAGGTTAAGAGGCATACCGCTGCGGCAGGACGGCGGGGAGTATGACGCTTACATCGCTGAGGCCTTGAGGAAGTATAGACTGCGGCGGAAGTTGACGGTGCTTAAAAAGCCTTTGAAGCATCTGTTTGAAAAACCACAGCATGTCTTTTTCGTAAGTGCGCCCGCAGGTATCATCTATGCACTTTTACACCTGCATGCATCTTCAGCGTCGCTCATCGAATTTCTAAACGACCAGATAGTGATCGCATTGCTCATAGCGCTCGTGCCGTTCTCCGTATTTTACGAGATGCGGCGGCGGTGGGAGAGGAAGGTGGAGGATGCGATGCCCGACTTTTTGAGAGGAATAGAAAGTACGACCGAGGTGGGGATCTCGCTTGCGGATTCCGTGAAAATATTGTCAAAGCAAAACATAGGCGTGCTGACCGAAGAGGTTAAAAAGATGCGGCGTGACCTAGAGTGGGGCGCCCTGATTTCAGAGGCGTTTTCGAAGTTTGAGCGGCGGCTGCGGCTGCCCGCAGTCTCAAGGATCGCGACGCTGGTGCGGCGGGCGAGTGAAGCGACCGGCGACGTCAGCAGTGTGATGGGCGTCGCCGCCGACGACGCCGAAATGTCAAAACGGCTGCGGAAGGAGCGCTTCGTGGACACGCTCACGTATCTTGTGATCATCTACATTGCGTTGGGGGTCTTCCTGTTCGTCCTCTACATCCTGACAAAAACGTTTCTGCCCATGATTCCGACGGAGGAGGTCTCGGCGGGGGGTCTTTCATTCTTCGCAAGCATGGACGCCTCGAAGCTCCGCATGCTTTTCATGCACGCCGCATTGATACAGGCGTTATGTTCGGGCTTCGTCGCCGGCGAGCTCGCAGAGGGCGACGTGCAGGCGGGCGTGAAGCACGCCATCGTCATGATATCGATCGCATACGTCGTGTTTACGATGCTTTTATGATGCGTATGTGTGAAAAAGAGATAGGACTGTCGGAAGGGGTTGCGGGGGTCGTGGCAGCCCTGATGCTCCTTGCGGTCATCATAGCGTTTTTCGGGATGTTATCGGTGCACTATGTGCCTGCAAAGGGCGCCGACGAGGAGGCTTCGCACATGAGGGCGGTCTACGAGCGGCTGGCGGAGCTTAAGAGCGGTGCGGAGGCGCTCATGGCGTCGAGGAACTTCGAAGCCACGAGGGGCGTCTCGATACCGCTGGGCACCGAGCGGCGATCGCTGTTCGGCGGCTTGATACCGAGCTTGAATCTGGTGGCGGCGAGCGGCACGCTCCGCATACGCAGCGACGCCGGCAGGATGACCGTGAGTGCGGATGCGAGGCTCGTTGACGAGACCTCGGAAAGCGGCACGCTCGGAACGCAGCCTGAGGAGATCGCAAGCGACGTGCTGGAGGTTCGAAGCTTCACCCTGACGCTCAGAGGTGTTGAGAGCGGCGACTTCGTGGAGATCGAGGCGGTCGGGGAGGGTGGGAGCGGCGCCGCCCGCATTTGCATCAACGGCACGCCCGCCGTCGTATTTCTCGGTATAGTCCTCTCGACGGACATCACCGTGACCGTCTGGAACGGCAGCGTGAAAATCGTGGATTCGCTGCCCGTCTACCGAGATGTGAGCCGCAGGGAGTCGTATGAAATAGACCTATTGAGTTCGGCGTACGGCTTCAAGCAGATACTTGACGGAATGCGTAACTTCACGGTTTCGGCGAGGGCGAGGGGCGTCGTTGCGGAATACAAGCTGAGCTACACTCACGTGGAGAATGTGGAGAGCACCTTAGTAAACACGAGCCTCGGCTGCTTGGAGTTCTCCTCGCACAACAATTACTGGATAGACCAGACGCTAATCTACCAAGGCGGCGGGCTTTTCGTGAAGCAGGGGGAGCGGGCGACGTACAGGCTGACGCCGCCCGTTACCATCGAGAAGAGAGGAGGGATCTGGCACGTGGACGTAGCCGTCGTGAAGATGAACGGGACGGGAATGGTGGCGAGCAGCGGCAGCGAGGAGGTTTGCATCAAGCTCATCAACGTGACGGAGGCGCCCCTGCTTCGAGGCGGGGGCAATGCGAGGTGGGTGCGTGTCGTCGTGAACTCGAGCGTCTCGGACGCTTGGCATCAATTTTTCGAGCGGCTCGCCCTACAGGTCGCCGCCGCCGGGGGGAGGGCTGAGGCGGAGCGGCGTGATGGCGGCGACGTGGCATTGACCGTTTGGGGCGACGCCGCCGACGCCTACGACGTGCATCTCAGCGTTACGACCTACGAGCTGCGTGTGCGTCTCGGCTCGCTGCGGGAGGGGTGAAGTTGTTTGCAATCGCAAGCGGGAGTGAGAATAAGAAGCCGAGGCGACCGCCAAAGCTGTGGCTTTCGGGCTTGGGCGGCATACGTCACGGGCTAGGCGTGACGGAGGTCGTGAGTACACTCATACTCTTGACGGTCACGGTGCTTGCCATTTCGGTGCTCGCTGCGCTCGTCCTATCGCAGCCGTCGCCCGAAAAGACGCCGCACGTCGAAATTCACGTCGTAAGCACGACGGACGGCATCTACCTGCGGCACGCCGGCGGCGACCCTTTGAGAAGGGCGGACATCAAGATCCTCGTGGACGGCGTCGATAGAACTGCCGACTTCTATAAAGGAAACTTCTCCAACCCGCAAGCCTCGAAAAACTGGACGGTCTGGCGTGTTGGGGAGATACTCTTCCTTAATGACACCGGCAAGAAGGTGAAGATAATATACAAGTCAAACGTCGTCGTAGCTATGGGCGTCTTAGAAGAGATAACGCCATCGCCGCCTACGCCACCACCCTCCCCCACGCCCACACCGACGCCGACGCCGACCCCTTCACCACCGCCAAGCGTCTCAGGGTTGCGAAACGTCAGTTATGCGCCGACGTACATAAAATGGGTGTGGAAGAACCCTGACGACGAGAACTTTGCCCACGTCATGATATACGTAGACGGAGTTTGGCGTGTAAACACGACGGCGGAGAGCTACACCGCCACGAACCTCCTACCGGACACCGAACACACCATTTCCACGAAAACCGTCGGGAGGAACGGACTAATAAATGAAACTTGGACGAACCACACTGCAAGAACGGCTCCCGACAGCGAGCCGCCGAAGGTCGAGCTCAAATTACTCGACGAGAGCGGTGATGAAATCGCAAATAACTCAGGAATCAGCGGCACCGTCCTGATGAGCGCAGAAGCTGCGGACATCAGCGGCGTACGTCTCGTTACTTTCTATGTGGACCACGAAAACAGAGGTATCTACCCGTCAGCTGAGGATGCTGCCGTTGAGACTTTCGGCTGGCCACATTGGTATCTCGGGGCTGGCGGCGGCGCTTCTGCGGAAGCTACGGAAAAAGAGAGCTATATCGGCGCCAAAAGCGTGGAAATAAGGTATAGACGGGGTGGCTGGGCGGTAATAGCCTTCCCAGATGACTTACAACTCAGAAAGAGCAAGCCTTTCAAACCTGGCGACGAATACACAGTGCAGCTCGCTGCAAAGTGGCTCAGCGGCGACAACCGCATCTGGCTTGGCTTTGACCTTTACGACAATAAAGGCAGGTGGCTCGGCGATGCCGTTACGGATGCGAGCGTTGAAGTTCCAAAGGACGGGGCGTGGCACGTCTTGAAGATGACCGCCGAGATTCCCTCGAAGTTTGGTAGCTACGAATATGACGACAAGAAGCATTACATAAAGCCAAAACTAGTGATCAATCGCGGCGACGCCGCTCACATCTTTGTTGATTTCATCACGGGCGCACTATTTGTTGAAAGTGATGAAGAAGAGCCCTACGAGGCTAAATTCGACACGAAACCGTTTAAAGGCAAAAAGCTTG